>NZ_JBTJEP020000002.1:0-285077 GCF_054456635.2 Leucobacter faecis | reverse complement strand
ACACCACAGGCCCCGGCGCATGCTGGGGCCTGTGACGTTTGATCCGGATCGATATGGCCCAGGGTCGAAGCTAGATCTGCTCGACCGCGAAATAGTTGCCTTCGGGGTCAGCGAAGTTAAAGGTCGTGCGGCCGCCCATCGTGATGAGCTCGCCGACGGTGACACCCGCGGCATTGAGTCTTGCGCGCATGCCAGAGGCGTCCTTGCTGCCGAAGAGGATTGACGGGGTCGCGAGGTCGAGTTCGGGAGACATGCTGGCCACCGTCGAACGGTCAAACAGTACGAGGGCGGCGCGATCGTCAGGAAAAGCGGCGAGCTCGACCGACAGCACGTGGCCGTCCATGCGCTGGGTGTCGCGCCGGGAGAACCCGATCTCGCGTTCCCAGAACGCGGCCACGCGCTCGGGGTCGTTGACGTACACCATGACTTTGCCGAACCGGTCGATCATTGGGGTCTCCTTGGAAGCATCGGTTGAACGGGCGTGCCGCCAGTATTGCAGTGGCGGCACGCCCGGGCAACCGCTTCTGCACGGCCCGTTTTGAGTTGGAGTGGGGGTTCGTGTAAAGTTAAATCTTGTTGCGCCGCTCCGGTAGCGCGGCAAGAAGTTCCTCTTGGGATATGGTGTAATTGGCAACACAACGGTTTCTGGTACCGTCATTCTAGGTTCGAGTCCTGGTATCCCAGCCAAGCATAAGCATTATTGACCAAAATAACCCCTGAACAGGGGTTATTTTGTTTTCCATCGGTACATTCGGCACATCACCCCATTTTCTTGATTCTTGCTCTGACCGGGGTTAATGCGGTTCGCATCCCGTAACGTATTTGGGCTTCGGTACATCGTTCTGTCGAAGAACTCACCCCAGTTGGATGTACCGATGGTGTTGTTTTGATGACAGCGAAGTTGACTTGACGGCAAGAGCCGTGCCGGTCATAGTAAGCCGCAGTAGCAACTGGCAATATTGTTAAGAAGGAGGTGCCGTGCCTGTAAATCTATTCATCTCATACGCCTGGACATCAGGCGAGCATCGAGAGTGGGTGCGTCTCCTTGCCAGCCAACTCCATCTACTCGGATATAACATACTTATTGACTCAAGCGTCGACTACGGCGATGGACTGAACGGCTTCATGCGGAAGGTCGTTGACGCTGAACATGTCCTCCTTGTGGTCGACGAGAACTACATTGAGCGAGCGAACACGATGCCGGAATCGGGCGTTGGTATCGAGACGAAGTGGATAAGTGAAGTTCATCCGGATCGTCCCGCGGGGTGGCTTTCGGTTCTCTTCGTGAGTAACCCCGGCCGGAGGATGCCGGATTGGCTGACAGAGCATAACCCCAAAGGTTTCGACTTCAATGCCAGCTCGGAGACGGGCAACTTCCCCGGATCATCTCAAATTGATGAGCTTTGGCGTTGGATCGAGGGCCTCCCAGCCGACCAAGCCAATGCAGTGCCAATTGCTGAGGTAAGGCGCCGAGCTGCGCGTTTGGAGCGAATAGAGAATCTTCGGGATCCGGGTAATTGGTCGAACCCGAGTCTTGGGGGTGTTGTCGAGTTTGCGTACAAGGATCATCCAGGTGGATCTTATGGAGTCGGAGCTGGTGAATACCAGTTCTCCGTTTCAGTTTCTGGATGTGGGGCAGACAGCATCTATGTCTATTCAGATCCGCTAAGGGCTGTAGGGCTAATTACTGATGAGCAGTTCCAGAAGTCGGAGGTCGAGGCCTACCTGCGTCCGGGGAGAACGGTGACGCCTCGGGTTGGGCAGAGTGTTGTCCTTATGAACCGTCACGGAAACCTGTGTGTTGTAAGGATCGATGCGGTTCAGGCAGAGATCAACGATTCAGCTTATGTAGCTCCGTCAGTCTCCTTCTCATACGAGATTCTCGCCCTTTAGTCCTTTGAGTATGGTGCTCATGCTTGCATTCCCGGGGGAGTAGCTTATAGTGAAAAACACTTCACTATGCCGAGACTCACCTCACGCGATTACTTTGCCAGACGTCAGTTCCTTCAAGAACTCTGGTTTGACCATGCCGGTGGGTCTATCGGCATGATCCCTACGGATATGCAACGTGACCTTCACGACTTCTTCGCCCTGACCGAACCACTCACCGAGGCGGAAGTTTTACAGCACCGCAAAGAAATGAGTAAAGCCTTCCCTGCTCTACCGCAGCAAGCTGGCCGTGCATACGAAGCAGTTCTCGCTCATCACGAGGGCCGCCCGAACAAGACCGTTGACGAGTGCCTCGCCTTCCCACCCGACAGCACGGTGCAGGTTGCTGGTGGACGGAATAAAGATCGCCGTGTTCGAGCACTTCCACTTGCTCGCCCGAAGATTGACCACCGCAGACTCGCACATGGGCTCCTCGAGTTTGCGAAGACGCCCGACGGGCAAAAGCTTTATGAAGAGATTAAGAAGCGAGAGGTGCGGAAGAAGTCCCGCCTCTGATGGGTATGGCGAGCTCTTGACGTGTCGGTGGGCGGTGTCATAATCAGGGAAACAGGCTAAGGAAGCGGAAGGTCGTCTATGTGTAGTGCTTCTGCGTCAAGGAGGACTTATCAATGGCGATGAGAGCGAGCAAAAATAATGCCAAGGGGACTTCTGGACAGAGTTATGTGAAGGCTCGACTAGAAGAGTTGCAGTGGGGTGCGGTGCTAAATCCAGAGCACGACCTCGGCACCGATATATGGGCGGCTGCGAGAGACTCAAGAGGTTTTGATCTCGGCGCTCTCATTGGTCTCCAGGTTAAGAATTGGGATTTCCCGTTCGGCAAGCCCAAAACCCACAATGGGGTTAAGGGGTGGTGGTTTACCGACACGGCAGACCACTTCGACTATTGGCTTAATCATCGTCTTCCGCACCTTGTCGCCCTCTACGACAAGGATGCTCGGAGAACTCATTGGGTGCATATAACAAAAGAGACCGTCGTTTCTACTGGTAAGGGTAGAAAGATCTTCGTCCCGAAGGGGCAACTTCTTGACGAGGCGCATCTCGATGCCTTAATTGAGATAGCTACAAGTAACCCGCCTGGAACAGCTTGGGACGGAAGCGCCTGGGTGCCGGGCCAGGTGATTTCGGAGGAGGCGCAATGGCGTTATGCCATGATCGCACCAAGACTGATGGCTCCTCACCCCAATGCGTCGACTGAGGAGTCTTCGGCCACTCAGGCTATGGCCATGCTTACGGCACTTCGTCTTGATGATATACACGGTCGATATAAGGAGAAACAGCCACTTCTTGACCGAAAAGCGTGTCTAGAAAGCGATGATCTCGGATGGAGGCTTTTCGGTTCCGCTCTCGCTTGGGTTGAAGATGGCGATCTATCGGAGCTCCGCGAACTCGCTATTCAAGACATCAGCACTCCCTTTTTGAGAGTAGCTACTGCAGTCTCGCTTAGCGCTGCACTGCACGAAGACGGTCAAGTGGCCGAGAGTATTTCGCTGCTTGACCGTGTAATTAAAGAGCATGACGATTACACACCTGTTGATCTTGCATGGTTGAAAGTCCACTTATCGAGGAGTCTTGTACAAACCGGGCAGCTTCTAGAAGCCCGTGATCTTGCACTAGAGGTTGCACCCATTGGCCAGATCGCCTCCAGCGACCCGACGGCCCGTCTAATATCGGGCGTGGCATCGGACATTATTTTCTCATTGAGCGGATGGCAATCTGGAAATCTAGCGGCCACCATTCAAGCAAGAGACACTGCAGCCGCATGGTGGAGGTCGCAGGCAATGACCTCTGGCTTGACCAGGCACCTGGAAGAGTCATTCAAGACTTGGGCGAAAGACCAATCGGTCACTTGGGGCGGCTCGGACGGCACATGGCTAAGACTTCGCTCCGCGACACTTATATCTGGTTATGCCGCAGACACTCCAAATTGGGCATACGCATCTTCTCTTCTGGCTCAACACATTCTCATGCTTGAGTTGACCCCGGACCAAGTTGGTTCAGCGTTAGATCTGTTGCGACTCTCTGGATCGGAGAAGGAGCTAAAGCTTGCGATTAACCGAATCCTTGATCGTGGTCCTGTTGAGGCGCTTACTACGGTGAGCAATGCTATTGACTTAGAGAAATCAACAAGATCTTCTCTGTTCTGCGACCTGGAGGTCCTGGGGCTTTCTGCGCCTTTGCTTTCTGCCGAGATAGCTGATGCCACGGCTCTATGGATTCTTTCCGAACTAAAGAATCCCGAGGCCAGGACGAAAGCACTAGGCCTTCGTTTTCTTTATTCGGAGCATCTAGTGAAAACGCTCGCGCGCATTTACGTGACATGTTCACCAGCGGTTCAACAAGAGATCCGAGAGCATATCGTTACGCTTCCCATAATTGAGGATCAGTCGTTAGCACACAACTACGCGGTTCTTGTTAGAAATGTCGAACATCTGGATTGGGAAACGGAACATATTGCGCTGATTAAGCGGCGTAATGGTGCTGACAATTTTGAGCTGCGCGACGAATTAGAGTCCACTGTTGCTGCTTGCGATCCTGATTTTCGCGCATCGCTGGCGGAGCGTATTGCCCAAGGTGATGCCGCTGCGCTTTCTAGTTGGGGGGATGTACGTGACTTGCCTGCTGCTGCAGCGGCGGGGATGGTCGAGCATACTGCGGCGGCAGTTCTTAGAGAATTGGAATCTGCGCGCTCGGGCAGCTTCGCATTCGGAGGACCTAGTGTCCTACGTCGACTAGTACTGCTAAATGTATGGCACCCTCTGGCTGCGAACTGGAGGCCATGTATAGAAGCGGTAAGCGATGAAAGCTCGAGCCCGAATGATCTATCACCGGGCTTGCAACTCATGTCGATGCAAGCCGAAATGATTCCCAATCATGTTGCCAAATCGCTAAAAGCTCCTCTTGAGAGGCTTGTGACCTCTAAACCCGATGCTCGTTTTCAGGACGGATGGTTTGGGGTCTCTGATCTGCGGGGCGACGCCTTGACTCTCCTGGCTGCTCTCTTTCCTAAAGAAGTTGCTGATGAGGTACTTCTTGATTGGCTACGTGGATCACCGACACAAATCGCTGCAGCCGTTGGCGTCTATGCGGATCGGGAACGGCTAACTGACCTGCCGCTACTTACCGCGCTAGCCGCGAGTGATGAGACCGAAGTTAGGGCTGCGGTTGTTTCGGCACTTGCAAAATGGACCGCTCAGGGTCTGGGCGGCTCATCTGTCTTTGGGCTACTCAAGAGTTTGCTTTCAGAACCTGGCGTGAAGCTCGCCTTGCGAGTAACACGGACGATAGGTCAGCAACCCCAAACTGAGGCAGCCGAGAAGCTACTAGAGATTATCCAAACACACCAATCTTCAATAGTTAGAAGGCATGTCGAGCTTATCCGGCAGCGTTGGTTGGATCGTACTTAACGTATCTTCAGGCCCTTACGTGGTGCTTTCGCCCGCATCACCACTCCTGCACCACGCTGCGCCCGCAATACCGCTCCGTGCGAAAGATGATGCTTCGCTTCCAGCTCTGCAACCGTGGCTCCGGCCTCATAGTCTTTCGCCAGCGTAGCTTTTAGCTCCGGTGTAACGAATTTCCTTCGCACCACCACATGATTCTCTCGAAGGAGCCGGATTAACGCGGATGGTGCGACTTCATACTCCTTCGCGAGTGCGGTCGCACTCTCACCTGCCCTGTACCGCTCGAGAACCTCCCTGACCCTCTGTTTGCCAAGTCGTGCCGCAATTGGCTGTTTAGCCGTCCCTTTTGGTAGCGCCTGTGGGTTGACCCGGTAGCATGAGTATTTGAAGGCTTTAGCACCGGCGATATTGCGAGTGAGTACCAAGCAATATTGCGATTGAGCACCGCGGAATCGCAAGAGTGAGCACCAGCAATAGGCACTGCTACTCAAACAGATGGCAAGCAAGCCGCGGGTCGCAACTCTCACATGAATTCGCCGTTCGTCTCGCCAGTCCCTACCCAGATTGTCCTGGCAGATCCTGGAACATATGAGGAGCGCTTCTCCCGACAAGCCCCGGCACACGGCTCGAGGCAAGGCTTGCGAAGCGAGCCGCGGCAGCCCCATCGGGCCCGGTGCGCGATTGTGTATCGACAGCAAACGCGCGAATCAGGATGCCTGAGCCAAAACTATACTCGTGAGGTCGTGCGGCAGAAGGTGCTTGAAACGCCGGTGCTCACGTTGAATATTTACCGGTGCCGATCTGACAATAACTGTGCCGCAGTGGGCGGTGCTCAGACGGAATATCGCCGGTGCTCAGAACGCCTAATACTCAACCGTCACAGCTGCGCAAATATGGGTACTCGCAGTACTGCGCCCTGTTCAACGAGTACGTGAAGAAGAACGATCTGACCGCGGTACTCAAACACTCCCCGGGACGGACCATGTTCATCGACTGGGCCGGCGACACGATCGATCTCGTCGACGCTGTCACCGGGGCAGTCACCAAGGCGTGCCTGTTTGTGACCGTGTTGCCGTACTCGGGCTATTTGTGGTGTCACGCGTTCACTGACATGCGCATGCCGTCTTGGATTGCTGGCCATGTGGGGGCGTTCGAGTTCTATCAGGGGGTGCCGCAGCTGCTGATACCCGATAACGCGTTGACGGCGACGCATCGTCAAGAACGAGGAGACGCTTCGAGGTGGGTGACGGACCGGTATCAGCAGCTCGCTGATCATTACGGCACCTCGGTGCTCCCCACGCGGGTGCGGTCTCCGAAGCATAAGGCCGCGGTCGAGTCGGGCGTGAATGTCGTCAACAAACGCGTGATCGGCTATCTCGCAGAAGACGTGTGGACCAGCCTGGCCGACCTCAACGAGGCAATCAGTGTGCGGGTGCACGAGATCAACCATGAGATCCGCCGCGTGGACGGAACCACCAGGTGGGAACGGTTCAGCACGGAAGAAGCAGCACTCCTGGGGCCGCTGGCCGCTGACGGGTTCACCGAGGTCGACTGGAAAGAAGCGAAGGTGCAGCGTAACTCGCACATCACCTGTGACTGGCAGCACTACTCGGTCCCGCACGCATACGCGGGCAGGCTCTTGCGGGTCAGGCTCACGACCGCCAAGGTGACCGTGTTCGATGGGCAGCACATCGTATGTGAACATGCCAGACTCACAGGCCGTAAGGGCCTGTACTCGACCGAGGCAGCCCATTTACCGGTCGAATACCGGGATGTTGATGGGCTGTGGTCGAGGGAGTGGTTTCTTGGGCGGGCTCGCATGTTCGGTCCCGCGACGGCGCACACGATCGAGGCGCTCCTGGACCGCCGTGAGCTTGAAGCGCAAGGGTTTCTGGATTGCCAGAACGTGCTCGAAACACTAGGCAAACGCAATAAGCAGCGCCTTGAAGCAGCCTGCCAGCAGCTCATCGACGCGGGGGCGGCCCCGTCGTACACTGCCCTGAAACGGGTGATGGCTGCTATCGATTCCGATGAGAAGAAACCGAAGGTGACGCGGCCGGCAGCATCGAACCGGAAACCCAGGTTCGTGCCCGTCGATGACGACACCGACGCGTCGACGGAAACCCCCTCGGGCGCGTACGTGCGGGGCGCTGACTATTACCGTCGTCTCGATCAAGAGCGGGGCGATGAATGTTCACCATCGATGACTACAACAAGTTCAGAGAACTGCGTGTCACGCACTTAGCGGCCCGGTTCGAGGACCTCATCACAGATGAAACGAATGATGACCTGACCCCGGAGCAGCTATTCCTCACCGCGACTGCTGACGCGCTCGAGCTCAGGCACGCGAACTTCGTGAATGGGCTCGTCAAGAAAGCAGATTTCCCGATCCCTACCGCTTCGGTTGCGGAGATCGATTACCAGGAAGGGCGGGGCATCACGAAGGTAAGAATGCAACGCTACGCGGACCATAACTGGGACAACGCGACTCTCAACGTGATCATCACTTCACCCTCCGGGGGTGGGAAAACGTATCTCGTGTGTGCGTTGGGGATCGCGGCTTGTCATAACGGGTACAGCGTCGCATATACGCGTATGGATGACCTGGCCCGCAGCCTCATCATTGCGCGCGGTGACAGCATCAAACATCAAACATTGTTGAACAAATACTCGAATGTCGCGTTGTTGATTATTGATGACTTCATGACCGTGGGGATTGACCAGGACGCGGCGGCAGATCTGTTCACGATTCTCGCGAACCGGGAGCATCGGGCGGCGACCATGATCGCGTCGCAGTCGGGGCCCGAGTATTGGGTGGACGCACTGCCAGACAAGGTCGCGGCGGACTCGATCGTGAATCGGCTTGTGAACCACGCGAAGAAGATCACGTTGGGCGAGGTGGATATGCGCCGCGAACGCAGCGAGCAAGCCCGCCAGGCCCCCGGCTACTGGGAGTAGAGCGTTCCGGCGGCCGGGAGCACGCACGTGCGCTACTCGGTCGCCGGAATGGCGCTACGCGATACGTGGACTAGCGCTACTCGATAGGGCTATTCGCCAGCAATACCGTGCACTCGCTGCTTCACGTCTTTAGGTAATCCATCTCGTGCAGGCCGTGATTTTGCGATCATTCGCAGCCCCTCTGGCGTGAATCCAAAGCTTGTGTTCTTCGACGTGGCGTCTATAACGCCAGCCAGAGATTTTATTGAAACCAAAAATAGCCCGTCAACAGGGGTTATTTTTGATTCTGGTATTCGGGTCGCTATTCTGCTCGGGATACGTGATTCCTCGGCTCACCCCTGTTAATACTGTTCGAGTCCCGCAGGGTATTTGGGCTTCGGGACATGGTTTTGTCGAAAAACTCACCCCTGTTGGGCGTACCGATGCTGTTGTTATCTACACAACGAACTACACCCCAGGCTTCTCCCGCTGCGGGTGGTCCCGTATTGAATTCCTAGGGAGGTGGGTAGTTCCGCGAAAGCTGCGACACCGCATCGTTCTAGCTACTTCCCTGCAAATGAAGAGGGTGCTGAAGTATTGACGTGTCGGTGGTCGATGTCATAATCAGGGTCAGATCACGAATGCGCAGATCGGGGCGTAAATGGAGAAAAGGAGAACCTACGGGTAACGAGCTATGAGACTAGTGAAGGCTGAGGTAAACGGGTTCGGCCGGTTGGCTGAGGGGAAAATCAACCTTGATAGCAAGGTGGTTGCAATCGTCGGCCCTAATGAAGCGGGAAAGACAACGCTTCTTAAGGCGCTGGCGTATATCGACAATAAGAAGGTGCTGGCACCCTCTGAGCGCTCGCGTCAAATGAATGTTGCAGATGACGCAACTGTAGTCAGGGTGAGATACCTTCTCGATGACGAAGACCGTGCAAGCGTTGAGGAATTGGAACTCCAGGAAGCGCCGCGTGTCTTGTGGCTCTCGCGGACCGCTGGTACTGCTGGACAGCCAAGGGTTACTGTCGAGCCTCAGATCCTTAAAGCTATTGCTCCCCTTGAGACTGCTGTCAAGAATCTTAGAACGAGCAATACCAAGAAGGTGCTGTCGCAACTTGACTATATTCAGCCTGAGCCGGGTGAAGATGGAAGTATCGAGCCGATAGACGAGGAGCGAGCGACCCTACGGAAGCGTATCGAGGCCCCGCTAGCTGCCTTTCTAGATAAGGCAGCGAACGCTGGCGACTTGCGGCTAGTGCTGCCTTCTCATGTTGATGAGCTGCGCGAAGCGAACGACGAACTGGCTGAATATCAGCTTGTTACTCCTATACAGGAAGCACTTACGGAAATTCTGGCGTGGTGGGATCGAGAAGATCCAACGGCTGCCGTCAAGGAGGCTCTCTATAACAACTCTCCAGACATCCTCCTCTTCGGGGAAAATGACCGAGCTCTCGCGTCAAGCTACGCTCTTTCCGCAGAAGAAGCGGCTAACCCGCCTGTCGCGCTCGGGAACCTGGTGAAAATGGCAGAACTTGACCTGCCATCACTCTGGCACGCTTTCGAAAGTGGCGACGAAGGAGAGCGTGAGACGCTTATCGATCAAGCGAATCAAGTCCTCGCAACGAAGTTCGCGACTGCCTGGAAACAATCGGATATATCAGTTCACCTGAAGACAGAGGGTACTGCGCTATTCGTTCGGATCAAGCAGGACGGCAAGCGTATTACGCAGTTCGATGAGCGTAGCGCGGGCCTCAAGATGTTTGTTGCGCTGGTGGCATTTCTTGCTGAACGCGAGGATTCGACTCCGCCGATCCTCTTGATCGATGAGGCTGAAACACACCTTCATATTGACGCTCAAGCCGACCTCGTTAATACCTTTATGACGCAGGATCAAGCTGCAAAGGTGATATACACGACACACTCGCCTGCTTGTCTACCCCCTGATCTTGGGTCGAATATTCGCGCAGTAGTCCCTGATCCCAAGCATGAGTATCGCAGCCTGATCCAAGGAAGCTTTTGGCATGGTGCTGCAGGCTTTTCTCCGCTGATGCTTGCCATGGGGGCTGGTGCGGCGGCGTTCTCTACTGCTCGCTATGTAGTGCTCGGCGAGGGCGCTTCGGAGATGCTCCTTCTCCCGACGCTCATTAAAGCAGCTATTGACGTGCCAGATCTCGAGTATCAGGTCGCACCTGGCCTGTCTGAAGTCCCTGCGGATCTTTATCCAGAGCTTGATCTTGCGGGGGCTCGCGTTGCCTATCTCGTAGATGGAGACAAAGGTGGAAGGGAGCGCCGGGCTTCACTAATTTCGGGAGGTGTCTCGGCGGAAAGGGTCGTAACTCTCGATGCGCTTACTCTCGAGAATGTTCTTGACCCTGAGTCATATCTAAAGGCGGTCGCTCTGCTACTTGTCGAGTGTAATCAGGATGTCGTCATCCCGGATCTGCCGGATCTTCCTGATGCCAACGCGAAGGTGTGGCCGACTGTACTTGAGGAGTGGGCAAAGAGGCACAAGTTGAATATGCCGGGTAAGCGAGTGATTGCAAGTCGGCTAATCGAAGAAGGGCTTGCGAAGCCTAGTGATTATGGCACTTCAATTCTCCAGAGGCTTCATACGCAGCTTGATGTGGTCTTGAAGCGAGCAAGCTAGCAGGAGGTCTATGTATGGAGTGTGCTGCTCGTGCTTGCATTCCTGGGGGAGTGGTTCATAGTGAAAAGCACTTAACTATGCCAAGACTTTCGACCAAGGATTATCTTGCCCGGCGACATCTCCTTCGAGAGCTTTGGCTTGACCGTGGCACTGCAAAGTTTCCTTACTTGCCAGTGAGTATGCAGAGAAACCTCCATGACTTCTTCGCACCCTCTGAGTCCTTTACTGACAGCGAAGCCCTCCGTCATCGTACCGAGATGTCGATGGCCTTCCCTTCCCTGCCTCAGCAAGCGGGCCGCGCGTTCGAAGCACTTTTTGCACATCTCGAAGGTCGACCGAACAGAGTCGTTGACGAATACCTCACCTACCACCCAGTGTCTGATGCACAGCCCGTGAGGGCGCGGGGTAAGAATTACTGCATCAAGGTGCTTCCGCTTGTCCGCCCTGAGATCGATCACCACAGGTTTGCACATGCTCTGCTTACTCTTTCGCAATCTCCTGAGGGCAAAGCGCTTTACGAGCGGATCAAAAACGGAGAGGGGCGCAAGAAGTTGTAGCTACTTTCGAACGGCTATGCGCCTGTCTTGATCTTTTGGTGACAGGTGTCATAATCAGGGGCAGTATGAAAATCAGTCGAGTGCAAATCAGCAACTATCGAAGCCTTCGTGACGTAGATATCACTATGGATGACTACTCCGCTCTAGTTGGGGCTAATGGATCAGGCAAGTCATCTGTACTGTATGCGCTGAACTGGTTCTTTAACGGAGGATCCCTGGAGCCAGATGATGTGCACGGCTACAAAGAAGGCGAGACGTCAGACGAAGACTGCTTCGTTGAGGTGACTGTGACCTTCCGCGATCTTTCGGCACAGGATAGGGTGCGTCTCGAACAGTACGGGAGGGGTAGTACTGCAGTGTTCCGACGTCGCTGGCAAAAGGGTGCCGGTGAGAAGGTTGTCGGTAATGCGTTGCAAGGGCCGGGGTTTGCAGCGGTGCGGAGTATGTCAAGGGTTGGAGAGTTCCGCCCAGCGTACTTAGCGCTACGCTCTCTCCATCCAGATCTTCCGGACCTGGGTTCGGCTCCGTCGAAGGATCAGGTGTTCGCTGCTCTGACTGAATGGGAGGGGCTCCCTGGGAGTAGTGGGCTTCTTGAATCTATAAACGACTCCGACGCAAAGCATATGTTCGGAATTAACGGAACGAACGTGATTAATGATTGCGTGCGTCTTGTTCTTATACCTGCCGCTACTGATATTTCCAGCCAGGTTGGTGACCACAGCAGTAAGGGTTCCGCCTTGAACGGCCTAATCGGTGCACTGACATCGGAAGCGAGTGTGAGGGCAACTTCGGAATGGATTTCAGAGAATGAAACCATACTTGGCCAGTTACAGGTCAAGGTAAAAGATGCGATAGAAACCTCTACTGGTGTGCAGGCGGGCCGGATAAACAGCAGGCTTGCCAGTTTGATCCCAAATGCAAGCCTGAGTCTCATGCCATCAATTCCCGACTGGACCCCAAAAATCAGTACGACTGTTGCCACAGACGTAACTATCGACGGAGCCACGAACGATATTGGTCGACAAGGGCATGGCGTCCAGCGTGCTGTGATGATCTCAATGTTTGAAGCTTTAGCTCCAGACGATGAATTGGCAAGGAGTCAACATGGGATTCGCGAGGGAGAAGATGATGAAGCTGCGGCGCTTCGTCTCGAAGAGGAGCTCGCTCGGCTTCCTGGTCTGATTATTTGTATCGAAGAGCCGGAGATTTATCAACACCCTATACGCGCCAGGGCTTTCGCGAGAACACTCACGGAGTTGAGTGGCCAGGGTAAAACCCAGGTGATTGTCGCAACTCACAGTCCATACTTTGTGCGACCTGAGCAGTTCTCATCTTTGCGGCGGTTCACTCTTTCGAGCTCGATTTCAGAAGTGAAGAGTGCAAGCACTGAAGGCATTGCACAAAGTACGGGCATTCAGCCGGAGAAAATTGCAAAGATTCTGGACAAGCGAGTACCGACGGAGTTTTCAGAAGGCTTCTTTGCTGATTCAGTGGTCCTGGTTGAGGGTGACACTGACCGTGCAGTGCTAGAGGCGCTCGCTAGCAAGCTTGATCTTGATCTAGACTCTCGTGGGACGTCAGTTATTGAGGTTTCAGCAAAAGAAAGTCTCCGTATTCCATTCGAACTGTTTGCAGCTCTAGGTATACCGACACACGTAATGGCCGACGCCGACTATCTAGGGGCTGCTCGCAAGCATCCATCGAATCAAGCCAGGCAGGATTTGGCACGAACCTCGCATCAATTAGCAACAGAGACGATCGTCGGATGGGCGCCGTCAGAAAATGGTGCTGTAGGGGCGGGCACCTTTCAGTTTGGCGATCAGACAACAGTAACTCCGTTTGTAACCTACTGGCATGACGACCTGGAGAATGAACTTTCTGAATGGCCTAGCTTCATGGCGGCTTTGCGCGCAGACGGATATCAGCTACGAGACAAGAATCTCTATGCATATAGAAGCGCGGTCGATGATGCGGATATCGATGATATGCCAGAAAAGCTGCGTGCAACTATTGAAATGATTGCAGACTTCGCTGCTAAGCAGGAGGTCGCCAAGGCCAGCCAGACCCCGACACTGGATTAATCCAGATACTTACTTCGTGGTGCTTTCGCTCGCATCTCCACCCCGGCACCATGTAAAGCTCGTAGTACCGATCCGTGTGAAAGCTGATGCTGGTCCTCCAGTTCGGCAACGGTAGCGCCGGCTTCGTATTCTCTTGCAAGTATCGCTTTGATCTCTGGCGTTACTACTTTTCTTCTGACGACCACGCTGTTCTCACGGAGGAGTCTGGTCAAGGCGGATGTGGCCACTTCATACTCCAGAGCAAGCGCTCTGGCGCTCTCGCCCGCGTTGTATCGCTGCAGTATGCCACTTACCTTCTCCTTGCCAAGACGAGAGGCGATGTCGTGCGCTTGAAACTTCGCGTTTTCGGCAGAGGTTTTTCGTGCTGGCCGCTGTTTCATCAACATTCGTAGCCCGTCAGGGGTGAACTTCAGGCTTTCGCTTTTCGACATAGCCTCTATAACGCCAGCCACATAACTCCCCGGTCATGATGACCGGGGAGTTTTTGTGGTACGCCCGGCATGGGCATTCGCTTGGAGGTGGAAGTCCTCTGGAGGAGAAGGTGGTGTAACTCCTAGCCAAGAGTAACTGCGTCATCGTGAGGTGGGGTGGGAAGGAAGCTGGCGGCAAATCCTGGCACCGAGGAACACGAATCGCATCAGGCATGCAGGTCGGGGTAAGACAGCCAAAGATGTCGAAGCCCGTTCCACCGTTGAACGGCTTGTGTGTAAATGCGGCGGCGGTCAGGGGAAAGTGAATGTTCTTATCCGGGGAGGCCTGTCCCAGTGCGGCATCCGTTTTGGGTGCAGCGGTTCTGCTTTAAGGGCTGGGCTGATGGGGCAGGAGTCAGCAGACGCCATAGTACCGACGGGAAAGACGTTACGGGTCGGGAAGGGCTGAACGCTAGGAATTGACTGGTGAGGAGAGTAGTTCTCGTGAGGAGCGCGTTGAACACCGATCGCCCGTGTGACGCGGGGCAGTGCGTAGATCCTGGACGTATGGGCCTTGCGCGTGCTGGGTGGAGCGATACTTCGGCGGCTACTGGACAGATAGTCAGGGGCAGCAGATGAGCCTGTGGGAGGAATTGTTTTCTGCGGAGAATTTTGCTGCCGCGTTGGAACGGGTCGAGCGGAACCGTGGTGCTGCCGGAGTGGACGGGATGCAGGCGGGCGAGCTTCGTTCGTGGCTGATGGTGCACTGGGCAAGCGTCAGGGAGCAGCTCGAATCTGGCACCTATAGGCCGTTGCCGGTTCGTCGGGTGGCTATTCCTAAGCCCGATGGTGGGGAGCGGTTGTTGGGGGTGCCGTCTGTGCTGGATCGGTTGATTCAGCAGGCCATCGCGCAGGTACTGACGCCGGTGTTTGATCCGGGGTTTGTGCCGGTGAGTTACGGGTTCAGGCCAGGTAAGAGCGCCCATCAGGCTGTCAAGGCAGCTCAGTGGGCTGTCCGTGAGGGCTATAGATGGGTGGTCGAGGTTGATCTGGATGCGTTCTTTGACCGGGTGAATCATGACATGCTCATGGCCCGGGTGGCGCGGAAAGTGGAAGATCGCCGTCTGCTTCGGTTGATACGGGCATATCTTGAGGCCGGGATCATGGACGGGGGTGTGCGACGGGAAGTGCGTGAAGGGACTCCGCAGGGGTCGCCGTTATCGCCGTTACTGTCGAACATTTTCTTGGATGATTACGATCAAGAGTTCTGGAGACGTGGCGTCCGGTTTGTCCGGTATGCCGACGATATTCGGGTGTTTGTGAGATCGAAGCGGGCAGCACAGCGGGCGCTTGTTCAGGCTACTCGAGTGCTTGAAGAGGGCCTGCGGTTACGGGTGAACCAGACGAAGTCGAAGATTGAACCAGCGTCGCGGGCGACTTTGCTCGGGTATGGGTTCTACTTCGCGAAGGGCGGGGTGAGGTTACGGGTTGCGCCGAAGGCGTGGCAGCGCATGAAGATGCGTGTCCGTGAGTTGACCTCGCGCAGGCGGAGTATCGCGATGGACTATCGCATTAGTGTGTTGAATCGGTATGTGCGGGGATGGATGGCCTATTTCAGGTATGCGGACACCCCGCGCCGGTTCAGCGATGTTGACGAGTGGTTTCGTCGTAGGCTTCGACAGATCAGGTGGAAAGAGTGGAAGTTGCCGCGTACGCGGGTGCGGATGCTCTCCCGTTTGGGGATCCCAGCGCATCTGGCGTATCAGTGGGGGAACGGGAGCCGCGCGTATTGGCGGGTTGCTGGGTCTCCGGTGTTGACGCGTGCGTTGCCGAATGAGTATTGGCGGGCGCAGGGTGTGGTGTTCTTTCATGTGGCTTGGGGACGTTACCGAACGACCTAGCGAACCGCCGTGTGCGGGCCCGCATGCACGGTGGTGTGAGAGGTGGGTCGGGAGACCCGACCCACCTACTCGATTGCGTGGTGCCCGTTACGTAGGTAGGTACGTACGTAGTGACAGAACGCAGTCCGTGGAGTATCCTTGGTCTTGAAGCCACTAGCTTGTCTAGTGTCAGACTCCTGGTGCCCTGCCTGTCTCGTACAGACGGGGCATCTTGTATTTTGCGTGAAGAGGCGTCTTGAACGAAGCTATGATGCTCCGACTCTTAAGTGAACCTCGATTCAACCGATATCTCGAATCGTGTGAAGGTAACTTTGAGAACGCCGTCAGCCTGTATGTTGCGAACATTCGTCTTTCCGGTGCCGCAATTGAAGCCATCAATATCGTTGAGGTTGTGCTGCGAAATAGTGTTGATGTGCAGTTACGACGATGGAACATGCAACAGGGAGGCGCCGAGCAGTGGACGAAGCACCCAGAAGGTGAGCTAGCATTTCTGCTTCGACAGGGGAATGATGTTCTCGTTCAAGCTGCCCGTCGCGCGCAAGTCATTGTCACGAAAATCTGTGCCAACGCATGACGACATCATTGCGCATCTGTCTTTCGGTACCTGGTATTCATTACTCCCCTGCGGGAGAAACTTTGAAGAGAAGCAGGTGCTCTGGGAAGAATCAATCAACTATGCATTCCCCGCGCGACACCGGGTGCCAGCGAATGCGATCAAACAAGCCGTCCGTGCAGTGTACGACGTGCGAAATCGCGTCGCGCACTTCGAACCGATCTATGACCTGCACCTTGCCGGTAAGCGCTCTGCAATGGTGCGTCTGCTGCATATGATCGACCGTCCCATGAAGAACTGGTTTATGGAAGTCGAGCGATTCAGCGATGAGATTGGGCGTTTTGCAGAGAGGTGGCCGACGGTCGCGGTACAGCGATAGGAGCTCGCCTGCTCGCTCGGTGGCCTACGCGTCGGGGAGTGCCTGGTGTGTAGCGATCGCCATGCGGTTCCATGAATTGATCGCACAAATCGCCATGAGTAGCTGCACGCTCTCTTGCTCTGAGAACTCGGCCTGCACCTCGCCCCAGACCTCATCGCTCACGCCACCGTCGGCGATGAGTGTGACCTCTTCTGTAAAGGCGAGGGCTGCACGCTCGCGCGCCGAGTACAGACCCGGGGCTTCGTGCCACCCGGCGAGCACGTCAAGTTTGCGCTGCGCGACACCGGCGTTGCGCCCCTCGCGCGTGTGCATATCGAGACAGTATGCGCAGTGGTTGAGCTGTGAAGCGCGCGTCTTGACGAGCGCCAACAGCTCCTCGCCGAGGCTGCCCGCGTGAATGTACTTCTCGAGCGAGAGCATCGGGGCGTATGCGGCCTTGTCGGCCGCCGCAATGTCGAGTCGCTGAATATGTTCACTCATAATGGAACTCCTTTCGAGGCACATCGCGTGTGCGGCGAAGCTCGTCGAAACATGCGCGAGTGCTCACTCGTTAGCAGGCTACACCCGCTGCAGGTAGCAGTCACGCGCCCAGACGGCGAATAGGGGCATCGGGAAGTGCGACGCGTCCTCGATAATTGGTGGCCAGGGTGCCCAAGGATTCACCCAAGCGTGCTTTCTGACAGGTCTTTACCTGTCTCGCCTTGGGGGTCTGGGCGGAGCGAACCTCGGACGTTCGACCCAGCGCATCAACTTGAGGCCGGTGTGAAGCTCCAAGCGTACGAGCGGGTCGAGGGGGTCAACGCCGATGAGCTTCTCGATGCGCTGGAGATGGTTGTAGATACTGGTGCGGTGCATGTGTAGGTTGCTGGCCAGTTGCTGCATGGAGCCTGAGAAGTCGTAGATCGATTCGAGCAGACGGAGCCTTTCGGGGCCATCGGGGCTGGCCCGCAAGAGATGCAAACGTCGTGGAAGATTCACTGAAGATAGCTGGGAAAGTAGCTGATAGACACCGGTATCTTCGAATGCATGGGTGTCTAGCCCGGGATCGACTGCGGAGGCTTGGAGCGCAATAACGGACTGCTTATAGGCAACGCGGCAAGCGCCGCCACTTGTTACGGGCGCGCTAATTCCGTACTGAAAATCTTGTGCCTGTGCGGAGATTGCTCGTAACCGAAGCGCTTGTGAGAGGCGATTAATGAAGGTAGGCGTCTCGCTGGCCGGGGGGAGTAAGCAAACTCCATGCTGCTCATCGGTGAAGTGTACGAAATGTGTGTCATAGCTACGGGACGCATCTTCGATCGCTTGTCGATAAGCCAGGGAAGGTAACAGGTGCTCATCGTGTACATACTCGGCGATAGAGAATACGAGTAGGCGTGATTCACCGTGCCTGACAAACCACGAGGAAAAATCCTCTGATACGTGATCATCAAGAGCGGTGACGACATTCTGGAGTTCGCTATCGGCCTGAGTTGCTTTGCCGTTTGCTGTTCCAATCGCTACGAGGACACGCTCTGCGAGGCGATCTATGGTTGCTCGCCACTCCTCCAGTGATGCGAGGAGTTCTTCGAGGTGATCTTCGTGACCGTTGGCCAGTACCCAGAGGTAGCCGACTCGAACGCCTCGCACTAGAAGTGGAAGGCAAATGCGAGGTAGTTGATTTTTGCCAAGATCTCCCGCAACGATGAAAGCTCGTGTTTTTGAGCCAATGCCAACCGTTTCTTCCCACTGTTTCGTCTCAGGGGGGACTGATTTACGAAGCACCGCGTCAATTCGCACTTTGTCGGCAGTGGAGTCAATGGTGCTGTGGGCAAGTACCCTGCCGACGACATCGTCCAAGGTGACGTTTCTGTTGGTGTGGGTTGAAACAAGCGCCACGACCCTGTCGAGTTCGCCCTGATCCATGATTTCTATGTCCGATCTTTATGCCTGATCGCGGTGCAGAAAAGTATCCACGCGCTGGCACTTCTACAATTGTCGAGCATAAAGTCAAAAAGTGTCAACAGTTAGTCCGGATTGCGTAAGCCGAAATTTCATACTCTCATTTGAGGGGGATCATCTTGGTGAATCACCCAACAATTTCAACGATGAAAGTGAGTGCATGATGGTAGCAAACTTAGGCTTCGTAGGTCTCGGAAATATCGGAAGCCGGGTTACCCCGCACCTTCTCAAGGCGGGCTACAAAGTTACAGTCACCGACCTCAATACCGCTGCGGTGGACGCGCTCGTCGCTCAGGGAGCAGTAGCCGGGGCGTCACCCGCTGACGTTGCCCGTGATGCAGATGTCGTTATTTTGAGTCTTCCTACCCCGAACATCGTGAAGGCAGTGCTGGCCGGCGAGAACGGGATCCTCTCAACGGCGAAGGCCACCACGATCGTCGTGGATCACAGCACCATCGATCCCGAAACAGCACGGGAAATGGCGGCATTGGCAGGCGCTCAGGGGGTTGAATACCTAGATGCCCCCGTTAGCGGAGGCGTGCAGGGGGCCGAATCGGGAACACTTTCCGTGATGATCGGCGGCTCAGAGGCGCCTTTCGGCGCAGTCAAGCCAATCTTGGATTCCTACGCAGGAAACGTTTTTCACGTGGGCGCCTCCGGCAATGGACAGGCAATCAAACTTGCTAACAACATCATCACTGCAGTGAACATTGCGGCACTCGGCGAAGGGTTGAGCGCAGCAGTTGGCGCAGGCGTTGACCTCGACACCGCGGTTGAAGTACTAAGCACCAGCTCGGCAAACAGCCACGTTCTGTCAAGCTACTTTCCGCGCACACTGTTCACCGAGGAGCGCCCCACCGGTTTCGCGCTCGACTTCATGCTCAAGGACATCAAGTTGTTCTTGGACTCTACGTCGAAAACCGCGCTACCCACCCCTGTTTCAAACGTCGTCGGTGATCTCTATCGCATCGGCCACCGCGATGGTCGTGGCGCAAAGGACTTCACCAGCATTGTGGAGTTCTACGAGGACTTTACAGGCAACCGTCTCCAGACAAAGGGAAACTGAGAACAGTGACTATTAAGACCATGCTCGACAAAGACGTGACATCTCCGCCGCAGGTATCGCAGCTGATCGGTGGTGCATGGGTACCTGCCCAGAGCGGTGAATGGACGGCGGTCGAAAACCCCGGACGCAAGCAAACGCTCGCATATGTACCCAGCTCAGATGAGCGGGACGTAGAGGCAGCTGTAGTTGCAGCTGCCGTGGCATTCAAGACTTGGGGGCGGATGGCTGCTCGCGATCGTGGCCGCATCATGCTGGCCATTGGCGACAAAATTGCCGAAAACCAGGAAGAGCTTGCCCAACTCATTGCCTCGGAGACCGGCAATGCCATTCGCACCCAGGCTCGAGGCGAAGCAGCCTCGGGCGCAGATATTTTCCGCTTCTATGGCGAAGTTGCATCTCAACAGAAGGGCGAGACTCTTCCATTTGGCGATGACTTGCTGAGCTACACCGTCCGCGAGCCCATCGGCATCGTTGGGGGTATCGTGCCGTGGAACGCGCCAGTAACGCTTTCATCACTCAAGATGGCGATGGCGCTCGTGACTGGCAACACGCTTGTGTTGAAAGCTGCTGATCTCGCGCCGCTCGCCGTGCTGAAGGTCGCAGAGTGGGCGAGTGAGTTCCTGCCAGCGGGCGTATTGAACGTCATAACTGGATCAGGTTCGGTGGTGGGGTCAGCGCTGGCGCGTCATCCGAAGGTATCAAAACTGACCTTCACTGGTTCGACCGGTGTCGGTAAAGACATTCTCGATGCCGCCGCTGATCGGATCGTCCCGGTCACGCTCGAACTCGGTGGCAAATCGCCGGTAATCGTCTATCCCGATTCCGACGATGCTGGCACTGTCCAGAACGTTATCAACGCGATGCGTTTCACCCGTCAAGGGCAGTCGTGCACTGCCGGGTCGCGACTGTACCTCCACGAAAGTATCTTTGATTCGTTCGTGGCGAAGCTTGTTACGGCAGTGGGGCAGCTCCGCGTAGGTGATCCGCTCGACGAGGCCTCTGATATCGGTGCGATCGTCAGTGAGCGACAGTACTCCTCGGTGCTCTCGTACATCTCAGGCGCGGTGACCGCCGGCGGCAGCCTGGTGTCGGGTGGCGTTTCGAACCCGGCCGAGGCCGACGGATACTACGTCGCGCCCACCGTGATTACGGGGGCCCAGTCAGATTGGGCTGTCACACGGGAAGAAGTGTTCGGCCCGGTGCTCGTCGTCATTCCGTGGAGTGATGAAGATGAAGTCATCCACTGGGCAAACGACAGCGACTACGGGCTCGCAGGATACGTCTTTACTAAGGACGTATCGACAGCGATTCGCACGTCGAACCGTCTTCAGGCAGGTTGGATCCAGGTCAACAGAGGTGGCGGACAGCTGCCCGGAATGTCCTATGGAGGTAACAAACTCAGCGGGCTTGGACGAGAGTACTCAGTCGACGGCGCGCTCGAGAGTTTTACGAATGTGAAGAACATCACCATCGCACTCTAGGTTGAGCGCTAAAAGCCGCTGCCTAGCGTAGCGACCCGGATGGGAAGCATCAATGAATGATGACAACCCATCCGGGCACAGATGCGATTGCGTCTGATTCAAGCAAGAAGGCGTTACAAGGAGGAAACGTGTTCAATAATTCAACGATGTCCGCCTACGGTCTGGACGGTCCAACATGGTACTGATCGACTGGGTCATTATGGGCTTCTATCTCCTAATAATTGTTGGGATCGGGCTCGCCGGGCTCAAGAAGGTGAAAACAGGCAAAGACTTTGCCGTTGCGGGCGGAACATTGCCTGTGGGAATCGTCACCGCGACGCTGGCAGCCTCCTATATTGGAGGCTCGTTCGCCATTGGTGCCGCCGGCGCGACGTTCCGTGAGGGGTATACCTACTTCTTCGCACTCATGGGCTTCCCGCTCGCCACCATCGCAGTTGGCATTTGGGTAGCTCCCAGGCTTCGTCGCTACGCGGCTGAGACCGTGGGTGACGTCATGGAGCATCACTTCGGCATCGTCGCCCGAGTGTTCACCGGACTCATTTCTATGGTCGTATGCGCGGCGATTCTCGGCGCCCAGATTCGTGCTCTCGGTACCATTCTTGACGTATTTACCGGAATCGACTTTGCCATTGGCGCAAGCATTCTTACCCTCATCGTGATCGTGTACTCCACGATGGGCGGCATGTGGTCGGATGTGCGCGCCGATGTGGTTCACTTCTCAATTCTCAGCATTGCGATTCCGATCGCAATTCTCGTCGCTATTCGCGGAATCGGTTCCCCTGCAGAAATTGTGGCAAACCTCCCGCCAGAGTTTTTCACAATCACTGGTGACAAGCCGATTGGCTTCTTCATTAGCCTCTTCATCGGATTTGTCTTTGGCGAGACCCTGCTCCAGCCGTACTCACAGCGGGCCTTTGCAGGCGCCAACACGAAGATTGTCCGAAAAGGCTTCATCTATGCGGGCATCTTTGGCATCGTGTTTCTGTTCGCAACTTCGTCAGCAGGGATCCTGGCCCGCGTACTCGACCCGTCAATTTCGTCGGATGCTGCTTTCCCAGAGCTCATCAATAGGCTGATGCCAGCAGGATTCACGGGACTCCTCGTCGCAGGCTTTATCGCGATCATCATGTCGAGCGCTTCTTCGTTCCTCAACTCCACCACGGTCGTTGTCGTACGAGATCTCTGGACCCTGGGTGGCCGTCGCAAGATCGAAGATCATGTGCGACTGCGGTTCCAACGTGTAATGAACGTCCTTATTGGCGGCATTGCACTCATCGTCGGGCTGAGCTTCCCCAACATCATCGAGATCCTTCTGGTGTACTTCTCGACCTGGGCACCGACAGTCATCGTGCCGTTGCTTCTGGGTGTGCTGTTCAACATCCGTCACAAGTATGCAGGGCCGATCGCCATGGTTGCCGGCCTTGCTGCGACCTGGATCTGGAACGGCCCGATGGGCGAGCCCTTCGGTATTCTGGGCCTTGCAGTAGGGCTCCTGACGAACCTTATCGTGTTCTTCATTGTTGTCGCGGTCACACCGAAGCAGGGCATGGCACCTCAAGGCTTTGACATCGTGGCTGACGATACCTCCGCTGTTCCGACGGTTTGGGCCGAAACTAGCGGTGTCCCGAACCGCAGCGATGATGCTGTAACTACGAGAAAGGGCTAATCGTGTACGGAATTATTCTCTATGGCGGTGTCATACTCGCCACGATCGTCGGAGTCATTGTGACGGCGATGGGACTTCCCCCAACAATCAGAGACCTTCGCGACGCCTTTCGCGAAAAGTAGTCACAACTGAACAAGCGGGCCGCGACTACAACGTCGCGGCCCGCTTGTTCAGTTGTGTGTCTTGTTCTTTATTCTTAACGCCTCGACTTTGCAGGAGCCACCGTGAACCCTGACCTACTCTCCGCCCCGATCGCGCCGTGGGCATCCGAAGCTGCCACTCAGCGGCTTGGCAAACTTCAAGACGCTCACCGGGAAGACAGCGCTAAGCGTGTTTTGGCTGCAGTCTCGCGCATCAGTGCTTCGCAGGCTGCGAGCCTGTCGGCCACGAGCATCAATCTGTATGCAGGCAGCAATGTTATGTCGCCACGTGTGGAATCTGCGCACTCCTCTGAACTGTCAACACGCCCCGCACTGGGGTGGCCTGGAGAAAAAGTTCAGCCTGGAACCGATGGTATAGAAGCGCTTGAAGTCGTAGCGATTCAGCAGCTTCGCCGTGCTTTCAACGCGAGCTTTGCAGAACCGCGCTTTATTACTGCAACGATGGCTAACCTCGCGGCATACTGCGCGTTCACTGAGCCCGGCGATACCATTGCGATTTTGCCTCCAAACGGCGGCAGCCACGCCAGTCATCAAATGCGGGGGACGGCAGGGACCCGTGGCCTTAGAACTGAACATTTGCCATACAGCGATTCGAGACTCGACGTTGACTCGCAGCAGCTGGAAGAATTCATGAGGGCGATTCGGCCCCGCATGATCCTTGTGGGCGGAAGCGTTATTCAGTTTCCCACCAACATAGCGCCGCTGAGAGAAGCTGCTGACAAGTTTGACGCGAAGTTGGTATTCGATGCATCCCATGTTGCAGGACTCATTGCTGCAGGAGAGTTCCCAAATCCCTTGAATGAGGGTGTCGATCTCATGACCTTTTCCACCTACAAGACTCTCGCTGGCCCCGCCGGTGGGGCTGCAGTGTCAAACTGTGCCGAGATGGCCGAGCAGATTTCACATGCGCTGTATCCCGTCCTTTCCTCGAACTATGACCCGGCGCGTCTGGGCCCACTCGCGGTTGCAACCGCCGAGGCTGTTGAGCAAGCTCCAGCCTGGGCCCGAACCACCATTGATGTTGCAAAAGCCATTGGTGAATGCTTATCTGCGCGTGGGTTCAAAGTGCAAGGCGCAGCGCTTGGTTTTACCCAAACTCATCAAGTAGTGATCGATGCATCAGAATTTGGTGGAGGTGAACGGGCGATGCGTGCGCTCGAGGCCCACGGCATTCTCGTAGGTGCCTGTCGAATCGCGGAACACGGAGCGAATGCGGAACTTGCCGGAGTCCGATTTGGGACGCAGGAGATCGTTCGGCTGGGCGCTGGCCTTGAGCATGTAGAGCCGATCGTGGATCTCATTGCGTCAGTACTTCGTTCCGCAGAAGGTCCGATACGACTTGCTGAAGCCCGTAGCGTTCGGCAGTCGTTTGGGGCCGATATATGGGGTGCTCCTGCGCCATCGCGTGTGCGGCGAGGCTCGTCGAAACATGCGCGAGTGCTCACTCGCTAGCAGGCTACACCCGCTGCAGGTAGCAGTCACGCGCCCAGAGACAACGACCCTGCGGCCGCAGACAACATGTGCAGCGCTAACCTGAAACGGTGACACACCAGGGATCGGGCTTCGAAGAAGACCCGCGCAAGTTCGCGGCGCTGCGCAACCGCAATTCAGCGACCTACATTTCGGGCGGCGCGCTCTCGATGATGGCCGACAACATCGAGCACGTACTCGGGTACTGGGTGCTGTGGCAGGTGTTTCAGTCACCGTGGCTCGTCGGGTTTCAGATCGTGAGCCACTGGCTGCCCTACCTGCTGTTCTCGGTGTACGCGGGCGCGCTCGCCGAAAAATATGACTGCCGCCGCATCATCCAGATCGCGCAGGGGCTATTCATGTGCGTGTCGCTCGCCTGGGGCATCCTGTTTCTCACGGGCACGCTCGAACTGTGGCACGCGGTCGTGCTGCTCGTGCTGCACGGTCTCGCCGGCTGCCTCTGGATGCCCGCCGAACAAATGATGCTGTACGATTTCGTCGGCCCCCGGCAGCTGCCCGGCGCGGTGCGCATCAACTCGACGTTCCGCTCACTCGCGTTTCTCGCGGGCCCGATCGTCGGATCAGCCCTGCTGCTCACCGCGGGCCCCGGCATCGGCATGCTCATCAACATCCTCTTCTACCTGCCGCTCACAATCTTTCTCGCGCGCACGAAGATCACCGGCCACAATCGCGACGCGGGGCGCGGCAAGGGCGATGATTCGATCCGGATCGAGCCGAGCGGTGAGCCCCAGAGCGATCGGATGTCGATCATCGATGCGTTCAGGGTGCTGGGCACGGTGCGCCGTGACCGGTTGCTGTTTGGCATGGTGCTGCTCAGCGCGCTTGGCGCCGTGACCATTGGTGCGGTGCTGCAAAACGCGATGCCCGAGTTCGCCGATATTTTTGGGGCGGGCAGCGAAGGGTTCGCCTACGGGGTGCTGCTGTTTGCGAACGGCATCGGAGGCGTCGTGGGAGGGTTCTTGCTCGAAGCGACACGCAGGGTGCCCGCGACGGGCACGACGGCCGCGTGTGCCGCGGCGCTATTGGGCGTCAGCACGGTGGGCTTTGCGCTCGCCCCGTCGCTCGCCGTGGCCGTGATCGCGCTCGTGGCGGGCGGGCTTGCCCGTATCACCGCCGACTCGACCGAGATGAGCATCGTGCAGCTGGAGGCCCCAGTGGGCGAGCGTGGGCGCATCATTGGGGCGTACACCATGTTTGGGCCGGGCATGATGACGTTTAGCGGGGTCACGGTCGCGGTGCTCGGGTCGTGGGTGGGGCTGCAGGGATCAGTGCTCGTCGGCGGGGTGGTGCTGACCGTTGGCGCTGCGCTCGTGTGGCTATTCGTGCTGCGTGGCGCGCGCCCGCGGCAGACAGTGGAAGAATAGGAGCTATGGCAACTCCCGTGAACTCACCGCGCGGCATGCGCGACTTTCTTCCCGCTGACAAGGCACGCCGCGAGCATGCGCTCTCGGTGATCAAGGGCGTCTACCGCGCCCACGGTTTTGACGAGATCGAAACACCGGTGGTAGAGGATCATGCCAGGCTGCACGCCGGCCTGGGAGGCGACAACGAGAAGCTCTCGTTTTCGATCTTGAAGCGCGGCATTCGCGCGGAGCAGCTCGAGAAGGCTCAGGCTGCTGGTGACGCCGAACTGCTCGCAGATCTCGGCCTGCGATTCGATCTGACGGTTCCACTCACGCGGTTCTACGCGACCAACCGTGCCGAGCTGCCGCCCGTGTTTCGTGCGATTCAGATCGCGCCGGTGTGGCGCGCGGAACGCCCACAAAAGGGACGCTACCGGCAGTTCGTGCAGGCCGACATTGACATCATCGGCGAGGCCGGTCTCATCGCCGAAATTGAGCTCATTACCGCGACTTCGCAGGCCCTTGCGACGCTCGGGCTCTCTGGCTGCGTGATTCGTGTCAACGACCGGCGAATCTTGTTTGGGCTTTTGGCACACTGTGGCTTTGCCTCAGAGACACACGACCGCGCCCTGATCACGATCGATAAGCTCGACAAGATTGGTGCGTCGGGGGTCGTTGAGGAGCTGCGCGAGATCGATGCTGCCGCGGCCGAGCAGCTGGGTGCCGTGCTGGCAGACGTTGAACCACTCCTGGCGGGCGACGGTATCGCATTGACCCGTGAGGCGATCGCGAGCGTGCTGCCCGAGGGCGCA
This sequence comes from Leucobacter faecis, assembly GCF_054456635.2. Classification (NCBI taxonomy): domain Bacteria; kingdom Bacillati; phylum Actinomycetota; class Actinomycetes; order Micrococcales; family Microbacteriaceae; genus Leucobacter; species Leucobacter faecis. Next base: position 258,300 of record NZ_JBTJEP020000002.1, on the reverse strand, counting down.
GCCGAAGACGGCATTGAAAACCTGGGCGCGCTGGGCGAAGCGCTCGACGGCGCGCTGCCTGCGGGGGTTGAGGTTCGATTTGATCCGACGCTTGTGCGCGGCATGGGCTACTACACCGGCACGATCTTTGAGGTGGCACACCCGGGATCAGGTAGCTCAGTCGGCGGCGGCGGCCGATACGACGGCATGGTCGGTCGGTTCTTGGGGCAGGACGTGCCCGCCGTGGGATTCTCGATCGGGTTTGAGCGCGTGGTTGATTTGATCTCACTGCCCGAATCGACGGGCCCCGAGGCCGTAGCTCTCGTCTATGACAACGACGTAGCGTTTGCTGACCTGCTGGCACTCAAGCGCGCGCTCGTAGAAAAGGGGCACCGGGTGCGCCTCGAAAAGCGCCAGAAGAACATGAAGGCGTTGCTCGCGCGTATCGTCGCCGAAGGGTTTGTGAGCGTCGCGAATGTGCGCGCCGGCATGCGTGAGGTCGAAGACATCGAGATTCGACAGCTCGACGGTTAGTCAGCAAATTCGCAGCGCCGGGCGTTGACGGGTAACCCCTCGGGGGTGTGTGCTGTACGCACGAACACCCTCGAGGAGGCTCCCATGTCCAAGCAGGTTTTCATAAACTTCGCCACCGATGACCTCGAACGCTCGAGTGCGTTTTACGTCGCACTCGGGTGTGAGATTAACCCACTGTTTAGCAATGAGCAGGGCGTATGCGCGGTGTGGAGCGAACACATCTATTTCATGCTCTTGACCCGCGAATACTTCGGCACCTTTACTGAAAAGAAAGTGCCAGATGCGCGCAGAGTGGCGCAGGTGCTGGTGGCGCTCGCTCAGGGATCACGCGATGAAGTGGACGCGACCGTCACCGCAGGACTCGCCGCGGGCGGGGCAGAGCCCGCGCCCGCGCAAGATCTCGGATTTATGTATTCGCGAGACCTCGAAGACCCTGACGGAAACATCGTCGAGCTCTTCTACATGGATCCGGCCGCCGTCGAAAGTGGCCCGCCAGACATGCCCTAGTGCTGCCAGAGCTGCGATCGGATCGTGCCAGTTACACTGCCGCGCCTCGGGCTTTCGGGCGTGACACCCTAAACTAGAGTTCGGCGGCAATCTCGCCGCCGAACACCTGCGCCGACCCCGACTGCGGGGCGGCGCGATCCGGAGCATCCGAACAGAACCCAAGGAGCGCATGGTGGCATTTATCGACGCGGTGATCGCACGCGAGATTCTCGATTCGCGGGGCAACCCGACCGTTGAGGTTGAAGTTGGCCTGACCGACGATTCGGTGGGACGCGCAGCGGTTCCCTCAGGTGCGTCGACAGGCGCTTTCGAAGCGTACGAGCTGCGCGACGGTGACGAGGACCGTTACCTCGGCAAGGGCGTAACCCGCGCCGTCGACGCGGTGTTTGATGAGCTCGGCCCGGCCATTGAAGGCTTTGCGGCTGACGACCAGCGCATCATCGACGAGGTGCTGAAGGAGACCGACGGCACCGACAACAAGCAGCGGGTAGGCGCAAACTCGATTCTGGGTGTGAGCCTCGCTGTCGCGCACGCAGCCGCAGCCGCAGCCGAGCTGCCCCTCTACCGCTACCTCGGTGGCCCCAACGCCTCGACGCTGCCCGTGCCGCTGATGAACATCATCAACGGAGGCGCACACGCCGACACCGGCGTTGATATTCAGGAGTTCATGGCGGTGCCGCTGGGCGCCGAGACCTTCTCGGAGGGGCTGCGCTGGGGCGTTGAGGTGTATCACGCACTCAAGGCACTGCTCAAGGAAAAGGGGCTCAACACGGCGCTCGGCGATGAGGGTGGCTTTGCCCCCGACCTGCCGAACAACGCTGAGGCACTTGAACTGATCGTCGAGGCGATCAAACGTGCGGGCTACGAGCCCGGCCGCGATGTGGCGCTCGCGCTCGACGTGGCGTCGACCGAGTTCTACAAGGATGGCGTTTACACGTTTGAGGGCCAGGAGCGCACGGCCGCCGAGATGTCGGCCTACTACGCCGACCTGATGGCGAAGTACCCGCTCGTCTCGATCGAGGATCCCCTTGCCGAGGATGACTGGGAGGGCTGGAACCTGCTCACCGCCGAGATTGGTGACAAGGTGCAGCTCGTGGGTGACGACCTGTTCGTAACGAACCCCGAGCGCCTCGCCGATGGCATCGCCCAGGGCACGGCCAACTCGATCCTCGTGAAGGTCAACCAGATCGGCACGCTGACCGAAACCCTTGACGCCGTGCAGATGGCGCAGCGCGCTGGCTACACCGCCGTCATGTCGCACCGCTCGGGCGAGACCGAAGACGTCACGATCGCTGACCTCGCGGTTGCCACCGACTGTGGCCAGATCAAGACCGGTGCCCCCGCACGCAGCGACCGTGTCGCTAAGTACAACCAGCTGCTGCGCATTGAAGAAGAGCTCGGTGGTGCTGCGAAGTACGCCGGCCGCGCCGCGTTTCCCCGCTTCACGGCCTAACCGGCCGCTCAACTAGACACCGCAGTACAGCAGAAAAACGCGACAGGAGCACGGTGAAACGCTGGACAGACGACCTCAGGGCCTGGGCCTCGAGTCTGAAGATCAGCGGCTTCACCGTGCTCGTTGTTGTGCTGGTGATCGGCGGTGGGCTGATTGTGAGCCCCAGTCTGTCGACGTTTGTGGCGCAGCAGCGAGAAATCTCAGAGCTGCGCCGCAGCGTCGCCGAACGACGGGTTGCGGTTGACGAGATCGATGCCGAGCGCGCCAAATGGAAAGACCCGGTGTACGTCAAGTCTCAGGCGCGTGACCGGCTGTACTATGTGTTGCCGGGGGAGACCCAACTCAATGTGATTGACGACATCGTGATGCCGATCGAATCGACCGAAGAAACAAATGCGAAGCTGTCTAGGTCCCAGGAGAACTGGGCGAAAACATTCGCTGCCTCGGTTATCGCCGCAGGCCTCGCCCCCGAAGAAACCCCCGAAACAACCAAGAAGGATCCGCAGCCATGAGCCGCCCCCCGTATGACGCCCCGACCGCCGCTGACATTGACGCAGTGAGTGAGCAGCTGAACCGCGAAGCTCGTGGCGTCGTCGGCATCGCCGCACGCACCGCAGCGGGTGAACCGACGGTCGTTGCGACCTCGCCCAGGCTGCCCGACGGTTCGCCGTTTCCGACGTTCTACTACCTGAGTCACCCCGAAGCAGTCGCGGCCGCCTCGCGCCTAGAAGCAGCGGGTGTGATGAACGAGTTCAACGAGCTGCTCGCTGAAGACGAAGATATGCGGGCCCAGTACCAGCGCGCGCACGAAGCCTACGTTGCAGACCGCGACAGCGTCGGAGAGGTGCCCGAGCTTGCTGGAATCAGTGCGGGTGGAATGCCCGTGCGTGTGAAGTGTCTGCACGCACTCATTGGTCATGCACTCGCGGCAGGACCCGGTGTGAATCCCATCGGTGACCTCGCGCTTGAACGCTGTGGCTGGAGCCCCGCCGCAAGCTAAATATTTCGTTTCAACATAGAAAATGTGTTGATTCGAGCGTATTACTCAGATTTTCCGCGGAACTGGACAGTAACGCGTGAAAAAGCGAGTAGAGTAGTCGTCTGGGCGGTTTCGCCCAATTTTTCTGTGCCCGCACTCCGTGGGCCACGCGCTTCGTGCACCAGCACGGCGCATTTCATAGGCACACTGTTTCAAGGAGACTGCTTCGTGGCGAAGAAGATTCTGATCGTTGGCGGCGGCTACGCCGGCTTCTACACTGCATGGAAGCTCGAGAAGCTGCTCCGTGCGGGCGAGGCAGAGGTGACGATCGTCGACCCGCTGCCCTACATGGCATACCTGCCGTTTTTGCCCGAGGTGGCCGCGGGTTCAATCGAGCCCCGCCACGCGGTCGTCGCTCGTCGACGCCACCTGAGCAAGACCGCAAACGTTGCGGGCAAGGTGACCGGTATCTCGCACGCCACGAAGACCGTCACCATCACGCCGAACGTCGGCGAGGCATACGACTTCGCATACGACCAGATCGTCATCACGACAGGCTCGGTCTCGCGCACGTTCCCGATCCCGGGTATTGCAGACAACGCAATCGGCATGAAGACGATCGAAGAGGCCGTCGCCGTGCGTGACCGCATGGTCGGCAACTTTGAGCGCGCCGCATCGCTGCCCGCCGGTTCACCCGAGCGTGCACGCCTGCTCACCGTCACCGTCGTGGGCGGTGGCTTCGCCGGCATCGAGACCGTGTCTGAGCTGCGCTCGTTCGCGACCTCGCTGCTGCGTCGCTACCCCGAGATCACGTTCGACGAGACGAAGTTCCACCTCGTCGAGGCAATGGGTCGCATCATGCCCGAGGTGACCGAGAAGCTTGCAGACTGGGTTGTCGCAGACCAGACGCGCCGCGGTGTTGACATTCACCTCAACACGCAGCTGCAGTCGGCTGACGGCGGCCACATGGAGCTGTCGACCGGTGAGAAGTACGAGAGCGATCTCATTGTCTGGACCGCGGGCGTCATGCCCCGTCCCTTCCTGCGCGGCACCGACCTGCCGATTGGCCCCCGCGGCCACGTCATTGGCAGCCCGTCGCTGCGTATCACCACCGAAGAGGGCGAAGCTCTCGAGGGCGCCTGGACCGCGGGCGACACCTCGCAGACCCCCGACATTTCTTCGACCCCCGGCCCCGGCGGTTTCTGCGTGCCCAACGCGCAGCACGCTGTGCGCCAGGGTCGCCTGCTCGCCAAGAACATCGTCGCTGACCTGCGCGGCGAGGGTGTGCGCGAGTACAACCACAAGAACGCTGGCGCAGTCGCTGGTCTCGGCATGAACACTGGCGTGTTCAAGTCGGGCGGTAACTTCGCGATGAAGGGCTACTTTGCGTGGCTCGCGCACCGCTTCTACCACGGCCTCGCGATCCCCACGTGGGAGCGCAAGTGGCGCGTGTTCGGTGGCTGGGCTAGCCACTTCTTCCTCGGCCGCGACATCGTCAACATCGAGGCGACGCAGAACCCCCGCGAAATCTTTGAAGAGTTCGCATCGCGCCCCAAGGCGTAATTTCGCAGCCATAATTTCTGGCTAGCATCACGAAGCGCCCTGTTCGGCTTACGCCGGCAGGGCGCTTCGTGGTGTTTCGGCTTAAAGGTGCATACCGTGCAAAGATTCAAGAGGTGGGTGTGGTGCAACGACGCTTAGTGACGTCGCCATACGTGAAGAGATCAGTAGCCGCCGTGCTGCTCACTGTTGTAGGAGTGAGCCTCGTCGGCTGTGGGGTAACTATGGCGGAGACGACGGGACCTGCGACGGGTGGAAAGTCGTCGGATGCAAAATCGTCGGGTGCTACGCCAGCTACCGTGCCAGAGGAAGCCGCCGCAGCTGAAGCCGCAACCACGGACCATGTGGTGCGTGTCGAACCGATCGGCGACGGGCCGATCGGTTTGCGTTTGGTGGATCCCTCGTCGATTGAGGCAAATGAGCAGTTCTCGGGCAAGGTGATCACCGGCCCAGGGGGCTGCCTCTCGCTTACCGCGAGTGAGCGTCCCTACACCCTGGTGTTCGATGCACCCACTAACTTTGGTTTAGCGAACCAGCGACCGCAAGTCTCTGACGGAACGCTGGGGTCGGTGCACGTGGGAAACTGGATCGATTTCACAGGCACGAGGGTTGCCATCGCCGACACAACAGGGGTGCCAGATAGGTGCGCCAAGGGCAGCGATTTCGTTGTCGCAATCGGCAGCGATTCGACTCGTTAGTTCAGCGTCGCTGCGTCTGGGCGTCCGGTGTCAGGCGCGCCAGGTCGTGCTACAGCGTCGGCGCGTGCTTCGTCAAAAATTCGTACATCTCGGTGTCGTCCACACCGGGAAAGGTGCCGGTGGGTAGCGGCGAGAGCACGTGCTGGTGCATGCGTGCGCTGGGCCACGCCTTGCCCTGCCAGCGCTCAAGCTGCGACGGCTCGGGGGTGCGGCAGCACGCCGGGTCAGGACAGGTGGACTGCATGCGTCCGCTCTTGTCGCGCCCGCGAAACCACTTCGAGTCTTCAAACCGCACGCCACACGCGATAGCAAAGAGACCCTGCTCTGCGTCGCCCGTCTGCACGCTCGTCCAAAACGTTCCCTCAGGCGTATCAGTGAACTGATAGAACTCGCTCGTGCGGTTTTTGCGGTTGAAGGCGCTGCGGCCGCCCCACTTGTGGCACAGCACTTCGCCCTCAATGGAGCCTGAATCGTCGCTCGGAAACGGTAAGCCATTATTCTCGTAGCCGCGCACTAGCGCGCCCGCCCCGTCGGCGCGGTAGTGGTGCACTCGCAAGCCCAGATGGCGGGTCGCGATATTCGTGAAACGGTGCGCCGCTGCCTCGTGTGTCACGCCGAACGCGTCGCGAAAGTCCTCGATGGCGAGGTTGCGGTTGCGCTTCGCGGCCTGCAAGAAATCCACGGCCTTGGCTTCAGGGATGAGGCACGCGGCAGCAAAGTAGTTGATCTGCAGCCGCTGCTCGAGAAACTCTGCGTAGCTCGACGGTTCCTTGTGTCCAAGCACGCGGTGCGCCATCGCCTGCAGCGCGAGCGACCTCAAGCCGTGCCCGCCGGGGATCGAGGTAGGAGGCAAATAAATGAGACCATTCTCGAGGTCGGTAATGCTGCGGGTGTTTGACGGCAGCTCATCGACGAACGTGAGGGTAAACCCGAGCAGCTCGGCGAGCATCGCGACTTCGCGGTGCGTGACAGCCCCCGCGCCGTGCCCAATGCGGCGCATCAGGTCTGACGCGACCAGTTCGATATCTTGCACGTAGTTATCGCGTTCGCGCATCTGAAGCCGGATCTCGGTGTTGGCTCGCCGTGCTTCTTCGCTTGACGCCGCTGCTGCGCGTGAGCGCCTGGCGAGCTCACGGTGCAACCCCACGAGTGACTTCAGAGCATCGTCGCCGAGCGTGCGGGGAGCGCGCACGTGGGGGAGGCCGAGTCGCAGGTAGCCCGGAGCGGTTTGCGCGCGCTCGAGTTCGATCTCGAGTGCGCTGCGCTGATCCGGAGCTTCGCGGCGCAGCAGCTCAGCGGCCTCGACACCGAGCTCGCGCGCGATCGCCTGGAGCAGGGTTAGCTTGGGTTCGCGGCGGCCGTTTTCAATGAGCGAGAGCTGGCTGGCAACTACACCGACGCGGTCGCCGAGCTGGCCCAGTGTCAGCCCGGCCTTGGCGCGCAGGTGCCGAATGCGCTTGCCCATGACGAGGCGGTCGAGGTCTGCCGGGTTTTGGTTGGGGGCCGGATCTTGCATCATGATTTTGACTATACGGCAATAATCGCGAATATTTCCACCGTAATTGGTGAATGAAAGGTGAATAGTCGCGTAAAAATAGAGATGTCACCGATTCTTCACCCGCTCGGGGTGACTAACGAGGAGAACAACGCTATGGGCAGCATCGATACAGCCGAGGCCACGATTACGATCGCGGAGCTCGTGCGAGCACAGGCCACTACCGCGAACACCGAGGTGCTCTCGTGGGTCACGGAGGTTGCCGAGCTGACCAAGCCCGACGCCGTCGTCTGGTGCGATGGCTCGCAAGACGAGTGGAACCACATCACGACCGAGATGGTCGAGGCTGGCACGCTGATTCGCCTGAACAAGGACCTGCGCCCCGGCAGCTTCCTTGCGCGCTCACACCCCGCAGACGTCGCACGCGTCGAAGACCGCACCTTCATTTGCTCTGAGAACGAGTCAGACGCGGGCCCCACGAACAACTGGGCTGCCCCCGCCGAGATGAAGCAGACGCTCATGCCGCTCTTTGACGGTGCGATGCGCGGCCGCACGATGTACGTGGTGCCCTTCTCCATGGGCCCCGTCGGCGGTGCCATCACCCAGCTCGGCATCGAGATCACCGACTCGCCGTACGCCGTGCTCAACATGCGCATCATGACACGCATGGGCCAGGCCGCAATGGACGGCATCACCGCTGGCAGCGAATGGGTGCGCACGGTGCACTCGGTCGGCATGCCGCTCGACGCTGGCCAAGACGACGTCGCATGGCCCTGCAGCGACACCAAGTACATCACCCACTTCCCCGAGACACTCGAGGTGTGGTCGTACGGATCGGGCTACGGCGGTAACGCACTGCTTTCGAAGAAGTGCTTCGCGCTGCGCATCGCCAGCGTCATGGGTAAGAAGGAGGGGTGGCTTGCCGAGCACATGCTGCTGCTCAAGCTCACCAACACCGAGACCAACAAGGCCTACCACCTGTCGGCAGCGTTTCCCTCGGCGTGCGGCAAGACAAACCTTGCGATGCTGCAGCCGACGATTCCCGGCTGGAAGGTCGAGACGATCGGCGACGATATCGCATGGCTGCGCCCCGGCTCTGACGGCCGACTCTACGCGATCAACCCCGAGGCGGGCTTCTTTGGCGTAGCGCCGGGTACCGGCGAGAGCACCAACCCCGTCGCGGTCGAGACCATGTGGGGCAACACGATCTTCACGAACGTCGCGCTGACCGATGAGGGCGACGTGTGGTGGGAGGGCAAGACCGACGAGGTCCCCGCCCACCTCATCGACTGGCAGGGCAACGACTGGACTCCCGAGTCGGGCCGCGTCGCGGCTCACCCCAACTCGCGCTTCACCGTGCCGATTCAGCAGACCCCTACGCTCGCGCAGGACTGGTACGAGCAGAACGGCGTGCCGCTTGACGCGATTCTGTTTGGCGGCCGCCGTGCCACCAACATTCCGCTCGTCGCCAAGTCGCTTTCGTGGGAGCACGGCGTGTTCATGGGCGCGACCGTGTCGTCAGAGAAGACCGCTGCGCAAGAGGGCACCGTCGGCGAGCTGCGCCGCGATCCCTTCGCAATGCTGCCGTTCTGCGGCTACAACATGGCCGACTACTGGGGCCACTGGCTCGAGATCGGCCAGAAGCTCGGTGAGAAGGCCCCCAAGGTGTTCCAGGTGAACTGGTTCCGCAAGGGCGCCGACGGTCGCTTCCTGTGGCCTGGCTTCGGCGACAACTCGCGCGTGATCGACTGGATCATTCGCAGCGTCGAAGGCGATGTTACGGGCGAGACGACCGCGATCGGCACCGTGCCCGCGGCGGGCGAGTTGAAGCTCGATGGCATCGAACTGCCCGAGGCCGACCTCCAAGAGCTATTTGCGATCGACGCGCAGTCGTGGCTCGATGAGGCCGCGCTCACCGAAGAATACTTCGCCCAGTTCGGTGACAGCCTGCCGGCCGAGATGACGGCCCAGCTCGAGGGACTGCGCAGCCGCCTCGGCGCGTAACCCAGCAGCCCGCGCGATGTGCGCCCGGGCCCCTAGACCGTAAGCCCCGCCGTTCTGCCCAACGGCGGGGCTTACTCTATGTAATCGAGGGCGCAGGTGCTGCAAAACCCGAGCGCTGCAGTATGCGCATTGGTGGTGCCCCTACTGGGATTCGAACCCAGACTTGATCGATTTTAAGTCGACTGCCTCTGCCGGTTGGGCTATAGGGGCGACGATCCATGATCCCACATATTTGACCCGCGAAATTACAGCACCTTGTTTAAGAATTCTCGCGTGCGTTCTTGCTGCGGGGTATCGAATATTACAGCAGGGGGGCCAGCCTCAACGACGATACCGCCGTCCATAAAGATGACGCGGTCGCCAACTTCACGAGCAAATCCCATCTCGTGGGTGACGACCACCATCGTCATGCCTTCTTCAGCTAGCTGCTTCATAACCGCGAGCACATCACCTACGAGTTCGGGGTCAAGAGCCGAGGTTGGCTCGTCGAAGAGGAGAATTTTAGGTTCCATCGCGAGCGCGCGAGCGATCGCGACTCGCTGCTGTTGACCGCCCGACAGCTGCCCAGGATATGCCTTTTCTTTGTCGGAGAGCCCGACCTTGTCGAGCAGCGCTCGGGCGCGCTTCATGGCATCGGGTTTGCTGAGCCCGCGCACCTTCATCGGCGCAAGGATCACATTCTCAATCACTGACTTGTGTGGAAACAAGTTGAACTGCTGGAACACCATGCCAATTTCAGTTCGCAACTCATCAACGTTGAGCCGTGGGGCAACAACATTCTTGCCGTCGACGAATACGGTGCCGCTGGTGATGGTTTCGAGCAGGTTGAGGCACCGTAGAAACGTGCTCTTGCCCGAACCAGAGGGGCCGATGACGCACACCACCTCGGACTCGGCGATCGAACAATTGATGCCTGAGAGCACCTCGTTGTCTCCGAACGACTTATGCAGGTCTTGCACCTCTATTATTGTGTTCATCGTCGGTCCAGTCTTTTCTCGGTGATGCTGAGCGCCTTCGATAGCGTCAGTGTGATGGCCAGATAGAACAGTGCAACCGTCGTGTAGATCTCGACCGCATTGAAGTGACTCGCTGCAATCATGCGGCCTTGGAAGATCAGCTCGGGGACGAGGATCACTGACAGAATCGAGGTGTCTTTGATGCTAATGATGAACTGATTACCGAGCGGTGGGATCATGCGCTTGAACGCCTGCGGCCAAATCACGTGGAGCATCGACGTGTGCTTACTCATGCCAAGGGAGCGGCTCGCCTCCATCTGTCCTTTGTCGACAGACTGAATGGCGCCGCGCACAATCTCGGCGATGTAGGCGCCTGAGTTGAGTCCAATAACGATAATGCCAGCGAGCACCGATGGCAGCGTGTAATTGATGATGAGTGGCAGCGCGAAGAAGATCCAAATGGCTTGCACTAGAACGGGGGTGCCACGAAAGAGCTCGACGTACATCGTGCTAAGCCAATACAAGGGCTTCAGTGTACTAATGCGGCCGACGCCCGCGGCGGCTCCCAGCGCGAACCCGATGATGAGCCCTGCGATCGAAACAAGTAGCGTGTAATAAAGCCCGGTAAGCAGTGCCGGAAGGAAGTCTACGACCCCGGCCCAGTCGAAGTTGGCGAGTGCAGTCAATGCGGGTGTGCCTCTCGTGAAGGGCCGGTCGGCATGATCTGACCGGCCCTATCGAACTGGGAAAAACTGCTATTTGGCAGAGGCTGCGAGCTCGTCGAGCCACGTGGGCTCTTCACCGAACCATTTGGCGAAGATGTCTGCATAGGTCCCGTTTTCGATGATGGTGGCGAGGGCCGAATCCATTGCTGCCACGAGAGCATCGTTGCCCTTCGACACGGCGATGCCGTAATCCTGAGCTTCTAGCAGGTCACCCACAACCTTCAGTTTGCCATCGCCCGCGGTGCTGACGTAGTACTCGACGTTGGGGGCGTCGTACAGCACGGCGTCTGCCGTGCCACCTTCGACGGCGAGATAAACCTGATCAAGCTGCTCGAAAGGCAGCGCCTTGGCGCTAGGAATATTCTCTTTAATGTAGTCAAGCGGAGCAGAACCCAGCCGTGAAGCCACAGTTTTCCCCTCTAGGTCTTCAACACCCTGAATATCTGTGTTGTCGACGGGGACGCCTACCTTGATACCCGATTTGTAGTAGGGGTCTGTGAAGTCGACGGCCTTCTTGCGGTCATCGGTGATCGTGATGCCGGCGATGGCGATGTCAAAGGCCCCGGTCTGCAGGCCGGGAATGATCCCGTCGAAGTTCGTGGTTTCGAGGTTAATGTCAAACCCGACCTCATCGGCAATCGCGTTCACGATATCGATGTCGAAGCCGACATGCTCGCCATCTTGGTCAAATTCGAATGGCACAAATGAGCTGTCGGTGGCGACAGTGTAAGACGACTTGAGGTCACCCGAATCGGCCGAGGTGCCCGCGTCGTCGGAGCCGCCTGAACTGCCGGTGTCGCCGCTTGAACAACCGACCACTCCCGCTACGAGTGCAACGGCAGCGGTGGCTGCGAATGCTGTAAAAATGCGCTTGGTGAACTTCACTGTTGACCCCTTGCTTTTCGAATCTCCGGGTAGGAGCTTTCACTCCACGCTATGGAACTTGTCGGCCACGGGCAAACAAGCAGGGCCCAGTGTGCGCCGATTTAGCCCGGCTCCGGGCTTTAGTCTGCTCGTCCACGCCACCCGCCGATCGTAGTGGTGGCGTGCATCTGAGCGTGCCACGCCAAATGTGCAACATCTGAAAGTCACGTTCTGGTACCGATTGAAATTGCGCCCCGAGCGGGGCGTGAATCGCGCGACCCAGTAGGCTGATGTGGTGCTATTTGCCAAGTTCGTTCTTATCGCCGCGATTGTCGCGGCCGCCTCGCTCGGTCTCTTCATGCGTGTGCGCGCGTGGCGGGTGCGCAAAATCGCCGAGCGTGCGCGCTGGGAAAGCGAGCTTTCGCGCGACCTGCGAGATCTCTGATCTATCGCGCGACGCCACCTCATTTTGCTGCGCGAACTCGGGCGACCGCATAGACTGCGGCTATGTCACTCGACCTCAGCGCTTCAGAGCTGCTGGCGGCTGCCACGCGCGAGCCCTGGCTTGATCCGGATCATTACTGGGGCACGATCGATGCTGCAGCACGCAGACACCCCGGGCCGGTCGTCGCGCTGTCGCTGGCGGCGCTCGCGCGTAACGCGCACGATCTGACGCGTCGAGCGGGCGGGATCCCGGTGCGTGTCGCGAGCAAGTCAGTGCGGTCACGCGCGGTGCTAGAAGCCGTGCTCGCGCTGCCGGGATACCGCGGGGTGCTCGGGTACACCCTCGCCGAGGCGCTGTGGCTTGCGTCGACCGGCATCGATGACGTCGTGGTGGCGTACCCGAGCGCGGACCGGGCGGCGATCGCGCAGCTCGCGGCGAACGATGAGCTGGCGGGGCGGGTGACGGTGATGATCGACAGCTCCGAGCAGCTCGACCTGATCGACAGTGTCGCGCACCCCGGGCGGCGCGCCGAGGTGCGAGTGTGCATCGACCTTGACTGCTCGTGGAAAGCGCCAACTCTTGGGCACATCGGCGTGCGCCGCTCACCCGTGCACGACGCCGAACAGGCCGAGTGGCTCGCTCGCCACGTGGCAGGCCGGGCTGGGTTCACGCTGGTGGGCGTGATGGCCTACGAAGCTCAGATCGCGGGAGTGGCAGACCGCCCCGCAGGTAAACCCGCGACGGGTGCGCTGATGCGCGCGATTCAGCGGGCGAGCGGGGCAGAACTTGCAGCGCGTCGAGCCGAAGCGATCAGGCGAGTGGAGGGCGAGGCCGAGCTCGAGTTTGTGAACGGCGGCGGTACCGGATCGGTCGAGCGCACCGCGCGCGAGGCCTGCATCACCGAGGTTGCAGCGGGCAGCGGACTATACGGTCCGCACATCTTCGACCACTATGAGGCGTTTGATGTGGCCCCCGCCGTAGGGTTTGGGCTCGACGTCGTGCGCAAACCCACGCCCGACCGGGTCACACTGCTGGGCGGCGGATGGATCGCGTCGGGGCCCACGGCGCCAGACCGGTCGCCCCTGCCCGTGTGGCCCGCAGGGCTCGCCTACGAACCACGCGAGGGGGCAGGTGAAGTGCAGACCCCGCTGCGCGGAGCTGCGGCGCGGGCGCTCACAGTAGGAGATCGAGTGTGGTTGCGGCATGCGAAAGCGGGCGAACCGATGGAGCACACCGAACACATCGTGCCCATCGGCGTCGCCGGTGAGCCGCTCGAGCCGATCGCAACGTACCGGGGCGAAGGGAAGTGTTTTCTGTGACCGCAAAATGGGTGAACTGGGCGCGCACCGAATCATCGCAGCCCGCGACCACGGTAGCTCCACGCAGCGCCGAACAGGTGGTCGCCGCAGTGCAGCGGGCGCGTGACACGGGGCACACCATCAAACCGATTGGCGCGTCGCACAGCTTCACCGCGATCGGTGCGACCGACGGGATCAGGCTCGACATGAGCCGCATGCGCGGGCTCGTGGGCGCCGACACCGCAAAAATGCGCGCAACACTGTGGGGCGGCACACACCTGTGGGAGGTGCCCGCGCTGCTTGCTCCGCTCGGGCTGGCGATGGCGAACCTCGGCGACATCGACCGGCAGACCATCACGGGCGCCACGCAGACCGGCACACACGGTACGGGGCTCGGATTCGGGGGACTCGCTACGAGCATTGTGGGCGCACAGATTGTGACGGGCGAGGGGGAGATCCTAGATATCGACGAGCAGACGAACCCCGAATTGCTGCCAGCGGTTGCACTTGGCCTGGGTGCGCTGGGCATTGTGCTCACGGTGACACTGCAGTGTGTGCCGCGGTTTCTGTTGTGCGCCGAAGAATCCCCGGCGGGACTCGACGAGGTTCTCGATGGTTGGGAGGCGCGTGCACACGACGCCGACCACTTCGAGTTTTTCTGGTTTCCACACACTCGGTCGGTGCGTACCAAAACGAACACGCGACTGCCGTTTGACAGCCCGCGAAAGCAGCTCGGCCGCGTGGCCAGGTTCGTCGACGAAGAACTCGCGAATAATGTCGCCTTCGGCGCGTGCGCTGCCATCGGTGCCGTGGTGCCGCGCGCGGTGCCGCGGCTTAATCGGCTGATCGAATCGGTGTCGAGCCGCCGAAGCTACGCCGACGAATCGTGGCGTGTCCTCATCACAAACCGCCGCGTGCACTTTCGTGAGATGGAGTACGCGGTGCCGCTCGCTGCCGTGCCCGGCGCGGTGCGCGAGCTGGGGGCACTCATCGAACGCGAACGCTTTCGCGTGTCGTTTCCCATTGAGGTGCGCTCGGCCGCGGCAGACGATCTCATGCTGTCGACCGCGTACGGCCGCGAGTCTGGCTACATTGCGGTGCATCGCTTCTGGCGTGAGCGTGACACGGCCTACTTTCGTGAGGCCGAGGCGATCCTTGCCGCCCATGACGGGCGGCCGCACTGGGGCAAAATGCACACGCTCGGGGTCGATCAACTGCGCACGCGGTACGCGCGCTTCGGCGACTTCTTGGCTGCGCGCGAGCGGCTCGACCCGGATCGGGTGTTCGCAAACCCGTACCTGACCCGCGTGTTGGGCGAGTAAACGGCTAATCCACAGCAGACACTTGTTCCGTATCGATACACTTTTCCCATGTCTGGTGGATTGATTGCCGCGCTCGTCGCCGTGGGTGTCCTTGTTCTTCTGATCGGCTATGTCTGGATCACCTACAACTCCCTCGTCACGCTGCGGGTGCGCGTCGATGAAGCGTGGAGCGACATCACGGTGCAGCTCAAGCGGCGCGCCGACCTGATCCCGTCACTTGTTGAGTCGGTCAAGGGATACGCTGCTCATGAGTCGGGCGTGTTTGAAGCCGTCACGAAGGCGCGCGCAGAAACGATCTCTGCCGATAGCCCCGCCGAAGCATCGGTGGCCGAGGGCCACATGCAACAGGCACTGAAGAGCATCTTTGCTGTGGCAGAGGCCTACCCGCAGTTGCAGGCAAGTCAGAACTTTCTGCAGCTCCAGGGCGAACTCGTTGACACCGAAAACAAGATCCAGGCGTCGCGCCGGTTCTACAACGGTGGCGTGCGCGAGTACAACACCAAGATTCAGCTCTTCCCCAACACCCTCTTTGCGCGGGGGATGGGATTCGCTGAGCGGCAGTTCTTCGAGGTTGACGACGTCGCGTCGATCTCTGAGCCGCCGCGCATTCAGTTCTAACCGGGGCGGGCCGTGTACAGCGCGATTCGCCGCAACAAGGTCAATAGCTTTCTCATCATCCTGCTGTTTCTCGTCATTGCCTGCGGGCTAGGGTGGTTGGCCGCATATATTTATCAGTCGCCCGGCATTGTCATTACGGTGATGGTGTTTGCGCTGGGGTACGCTGTGCTGCAGTACTTCCTGGCGGGCAAACAAGCGATCTCGATGAGCGGCGCACAGCGCATCCAAGAAGCCGACAATCCCAGGCTCTATCGCATCGTCGAGAACCTCGCGATCACAACGGGCACACCGATGCCCGAGGTGTACATCGTGCACGACCCCGCCCCCAACGCGTTCGCGACGGGGCGTGACCCCGAGCACGCGATGGTAGCGGCGACTACCGGGCTGCTCGACATCATGACCGACTCAGAGCTTGAGGGTGTCATGGCGCACGAGCTGGGTCACGTGCGCAACTACGACATTCGGGTATCGATGATCGTGTACGGCCTCGTTGTCGCGATCGGCATGCTCGCCGACATGATGATGCGCATGGCATTCTTTGGGCGCAACAATAACAACAACAACCCGGTCGTGCTCGTATTTGGGCTTGTCGCAATGCTCGTAGCACCGCTCGTGGCGACCATGGTGCAGCTCGCGGTGTCGCGGCAGCGCGAGTACCTCGCCGACGCAACGGGTGCGCTCACAACACGTCACCCCGAGGCGCTCGCAAGCGCCCTGCACAAACTGTCCACCTACGGTAGACCATTGCAGAAGCAGCAGTCGAGCATGGCGCACTTGTGGATCGCTGACCCGCTGAAGCCGGGCCTCGCACAGCGACTCTTTGCCACGCACCCGCCGATTCCCGATCGGATTCGCAGGCTGCTCGACATGGGGGGCAAATTCTAGGGTGCAGCAGGCCGGGCACGCTAGGCTAGGTAAGTTACCCGAGGAGGTTGCTCACCGTCGTGTCCACCATGTTTCGCTCGCTCCGAGGCCGCAACTACCGCATTTGGTTTGCTGGCGCGCTGCTATCAAACGTGGGCGGATGGATGCAATCTACCGCCCAGAACTGGGTGGTGCTCACCGAGCTCAGCGACAACAACGCCTCGGCGGTCGGCGTCACCATGGCGTTGCAGTTCGGCCCGCAATTACTGCTCGTTCCCTTCAGCGGTGCGGTGGCAGACAAGTTTGACCGCCGCAGAGTGCTCATGATCACCCAGAGCCTCTTGATGCTGTGCGCGGCGGCTCTCGGTGTGTTACTCGTCACCGGTGTGGCCGAACTCTGGCACGTGTACGGCTTTGCGCTCGCACTGGGCGTGATTAATGCGTTTGACGCGACCTCTCGTCAGGCATTCGTCTCAGATCTGGTGAAGGGCGACCAGATTTCAAACGCGATTGCATTGAACTCGGCGTCGTTCAACTCGGCCCGTCTCATCGGCCCAGCCATTGCTGGAATCCTGATCGCCGCGGTCGGTTCTGGCTGGGTGTTTCTGATCAACGCCGTGTCATTCTTCGCGGTGCTCATCGCACTGTCCGTGATCAAACCTGATCCGGAGCCGGTGGAAAATGGGCCGCACCGAGAGGGGCAGCTGCAGCAGCTCGTCGCAGGGTTTCGGTATGTGCGGCATCGCCAGGACCTGTTGGTGATCTTTGTGATGGTGTTTGTGCTGGGCGCGTTCAGTATGAACTTTCCGATCATCGCGTCTACCATGGCCGTCGAATTTGGGCGCGACGCGACCGACTATGGACTGTTGTATTCGATGCTCGCGATCGGTTCACTCACGGGCGCGCTCCTCGTTGCGCGCCGCCCCGCTGCCCGCATGCGCGCGGTGATCGCGGCATCGGGAGGCGTGGGCGTGGTGAGCCTCGCGGGTGCGTTCATGCCCACGTTTTGGGCGTTCGCGGGGTCGCTCGTGTTTCTTGGTTTTGCTACCGCAACACTTTTGACTACCGCTAACGGATTTGTGCAGACGACGGCAGCGCCGCACGTGCGTGGCCGCGTGATCGCGCTCTATGTGGCCGTGCTGATGGGTGGAACACCGCTCGGGGCGCCACTTGTGGGCGCTGCCGCAGACAGCTTGGGTGCGCGTGCGACGCTCGTGATCAGCGCTGCCGCGGGACTTATCGCATTCTTTGTGGGCGCGATCTGGCTTGTGACGGCGCGTAAACTACGGCCGCACCGGGGCGCTGGCTGGCGGCTGCGGTTTACCCACGTTGGGCGACCGGGGCTCGAAGATGATCCGGCTGAGCAGGTTGAGACGCTCACCGCACCGCTCGATATTTTGCGCCGCCCCGCCGCCCCGATCCCCGCAGAAACTTCGGTGCCGCAAGAGACGGCGCAGGTTCCGCTCACGACCAGCAAGATCCAGCTCCCCGGGCACATCGCAAAGCGTGATGCGGGGGAGTAGGCTGGAGGGGTTCACGCGAACTCGCGTTCGCTTCTTACAACTTAGATGGAGCCAAGATACCGGTGAGTGACTTCCTGTCGGCACAAACCCGCACTGAAACGGACTCGATCGGCAGCGTGGAGGTGCCCGCAGCCGCGTACTGGGGCGTGCACACCTACCGCGCGCACGAGAACTTTCCGATCGCGCGCCGCCCAGTTTCGGTCTACCCCGACTTCGTGCGCGCATTTGCGTGCGTGAAGCAGGCTGCCGCCCGAGCAAACCTTGAGATCGGCGCGCTCGACGAGCAGCGCTCTACCCTCATCGACCGCGCGTGTGAAGAGATCAAGACGGGCATGCTGCTCGACCAGTTCGTAGTGGGAGTTGTGCAGGGCGGCGCTGGCACGTCGACCAACATGAACGCGAACGAGGTCATCACGAACCGCGCACTCGAGCTGGCTGGCCACGAGAAGGGTGACTACTCGTTCATCCACCCGAACGACCACACCAACCACAGCCAGTCGACGAACGACACGTACCCGACCGCGATCAAGATCGCGCTCGCGTTCTCGCTCGAGAGCCTGCTCGAAGAGCTGGCACTGCTCGCCGACTCGTTTGCGGCGAAGGGCCGTGAGTTCAAGGACATCATCAAGGTCGGCCGCACGCAGCTGCAAGACGCGGTGCCGATGACGCTCGGCCAGGAGTTCAACGCGTTTTCGGTCACGCTGCGCGAAGACATCGACCGCCTGCGTGAGGCCGTCACGTTGCTGCGCGAGATCAACATGGGTGCGACCGCCATCGGCACCGGTATCAACGCGCCCAAGGGGTACAAGGAGTCGGTGCTGAAGCACCTGCGCGACATCACGTCGCTCGACCTGGTGACCGCTGGCGACCTCGTTGAGTCGACGAGTGACACGGGCGTGTTCATCACGTTCTCGGGCGCGCTCAAGCGCAGCGCGCTCAAGCTTTCGAAGATCTCGAACGACCTGCGCCTGCTCTCTTCGGGCCCGCAGGCTGGCTTCGGTGAGATTAACCTCCCCGCCCGCCAGGCAGGCTCCTCAATCATGCCCGGCAAGGTCAACCCCGTGATTCCCGAGGCCGTGACCCAGGTCGCGTACGCAGTTGCCGGATCAGACGTCACCGTGTCGATGGCTGTCGAGGCGGGCCAGCTGCAGCTCAACGCTTTCGAGCCGATTATTGCGCACTCGCTGTTCCAGTCGATCACGTGGCTCGAGCGAGCATGTCAGACGCTGCGCGTCAACTGTGTCGACGGGATCACCGCGAACACCGATCGCCTCGACGACATGGTGTCGCGTTCGGTGACCGTGATCACCGCGCTCGCACCCGTCATCGGCTACTACGAGGCCGCAAGCCTCGCGAAGGAAGCGCTGGCGACCAACGAGCGCGTGGGCGACCTCGTGATCTCGCGTGGACTGCTCAGCCAGGCCGAGCTTGACGAGATTCTGAAGCCCGCGAAGCTTGCAGGTATTCACCCCGAGACGGGCAGCATTGATGTTGTTCCCGCCGAGACGGTGGCCGCGAAGGTCGTGGCAGACGACACCGCCGAGTAACACCGCGGCAGCGTTGTAAACGCGAAGGGGGCGGGTGAGCACTCAGTGCTCACCCGCCCCCTTCGCGTGGTGTGTGCGGTAGACGTCTCGGCTACGCCTTCGTGCAGTGTGACGTCACGGCGCCAATCTTTTCGATCGTAACGGTCACTTCACTGCCGGGTACGAGATACAGCGGGGGCTTGCGTGAACGGCCAGCACCGCCCGGCGAACCGGTCGAGATGAGTGTGCCCGGCAGCAGCGTAAGCGACTGCGAAATCGAGGCGATCAGCTCGGCGACCGTGCGAATCATGAACGAGGTGTTCGAGTCTTGCACGCGCAGACCGTCGACATCGGTGGTAATGCCGAGCACCTGCGGGTCAGGGATCTCGTCTGCGGTCGTAACGACCGGGCCCACCGGGGTGAAGCCGTCGAACGACTTGCACCGCGACCACTGCGGTTCGAGAAACTGAATGTTGCGCGCCGTGATGTCGTTGATCGTGGTGTATCCAAACACGTAATCGAGCGCTTCTTCAGCAGAAACATTCTTCGCGGGCTTGCCGATGATCACACCGAGTTCGCCCTCGTAATCGACCTCTTCGCTCAGGTGCACAGGGATCGGCACCTCGCCATCGTGTGATCCGAGGGAGTTGGGGAACAGCGAGAACAGCACTGGGCCGGAATCGTTGTCAAGGTTGAGCTCGCTTGCGTGCTCGTCGTAGTTGAGGCCCACGGCGAGGGTGATGGGGGGCCCGATAACTGCGGGTCCAAAGCTGATCTCCGTGAGCGGCGTCCACTCTGCGGCCGGCATCGTGCTGACCGCTTTGCGTAGGGCTTTGTGGGCTTCGGGGCCGGCCTCGATGTGCTGCTGCAGGCTGCGTGCGCTGCTACCTAAGCGGCTCACAGCGATGCACGTTTCTTCACGAACGACTGCAAGCTCTGGAGCGGAATCGGGGGAGAAGATTAGGTGCGCGAGTTTCACTCCTCCAGCGTAGCCGACCGTGGCGTGTGGCGGGCGAAAGGAGCTTGTGTGACGTGTCAGGCCGCGTTTTTTGTATGGTCGGCACGGGATTCATACGGCGGCGGCGGTGTTTCCTCTGAGCGAACGGGAAGGCAGGGTGATCAAGTTTCGGGGAGAATGGTGGTCATGACCGAGAATGCGAAGACTAAACCTGAAATTGAATTTCCTGACGGCCCGGCACCCGCCGAGCTGCAGATCGTAGACGTTGAGGTGGGCACCGGCGCAGAGGCAGCCGCGAGCTCAACCGTTGACGTGCACTACCTGGGCGTTGAATACGACACGGGCGAAGAGTTCGATTCGTCGTGGGGCCGAGGCGAGTCCATCAACTTCCCGCTGCGCGCGCTCATCCAGGGCTGGCAGGTCGGTATTCCCGGCATGAAGGTTGGTGGCCGTCGCAAGCTCATCGTGCCCCCTGCCCAGGCCTACGGCACCTCAGGCGGTCATCCGCTGTCGGGCAAGACGCTGATCTTTGTGATCGACCTGCTGGGCGTTAGCTAGGCGACCACTAGCACGCGGCGGGCACGCCCGCGCGTGGTGAAGAGGGGGCTCGGCCGTGTGGCCGGGCCCCTGTTTCGTCTGTGCAGAGGTGGTCAGCGCGCTCGTGGGTGGTAACGTAGCTTCGTTCAGCACACGCACAGAAAGAAACGGAGCCGCCGGTGACCGCAGTCGACCAGCAGCAGGAGGCACAGGGTAACGCTGTGCCACGAGAACCCAAGAACAGGCTCGACCGGTTCTTTTTGATCAGCGAGCGAGGATCAACTTTCGGCAACGAGATCCGGGGTGGCCTCGTCACCTTCGTCACGATGGCATACATCGTGATCTTGAACCCGATCATTCTCACGAGCGGCGTAGATATCGAGGGTAACTCGCTCTCGTTCCCAGCGGTTAGCGCCGTCACCGCGCTTACCGCTGGCGTGATGACGATCCTGTTTGGGCTTGTCTCGAAGCTGCCGTTCGGTTTCGCTGCGGGACTCGGCATTAACGCCTTCGTGGCGTTCTCGGTCGTCGGTCAGGTGACCTGGCCCGAAGCGATGGCGATCGTCGTGATTAACGGTGTGCTGATCGTGCTGCTGTCTGCCACCGGTCTGCGCCGCATGATTTTTGACGCGGTGCCCGTTGAACTGAAACTCGCCATTACCGTGGGTATCGGCCTGTTCATTGCGTTTATTGGGTTTGTGAACTCGGGCTTCGTGACCGCGACGGGACAGGGGTCACCGCCTGTCGGGCTCGGCGGCGGCGGTTCTATCGTCACCGTGCCGACCCTGATGTTTGTGCTCACGCTCCTGCTCACAGGTGTGCTCGTTGCGGCGCGCGTCAAGGGTGGCCTGCTGATCGGCCTCGTCACGGGAACGGTGGCTGCTGTCATCGTTGAAGCCATTGCAAAGCTGGGCCCGCGCACGGGCGCTGACGGTGATGTCGCGAACCCGGGCGGCTGGGGTCTCACCGTACCGGAACTTGGCGGGGCCCCCTTCAGCGTTCCCGACCTGAGCCTTGTCGGGGCCGTGAGCTTCGATCTTGGGCGCGTGGGCATTGTGACCCTGGTGATGCTCGTTTTTACCCTCCTGTTCACCAATTTCTTCGACGCTATGGGCACCATGACGGGGCTGTCGCGAGAGGCTGGCCTGTCAGACAAGGACGGCAACTTTCCGCGCCTCAAATCGGCCCTGATCGTCGAAGGTGTCGGTGCGATCGCCGGCGGCATGACGTCCTCATCTTCAAACACCGTGTTTGTTGAATCGGGGGCTGGCATTGGTGAAGGAGCCCGCACGGGCTTCGCAAACCTCATCACGGGTGGCATGTTTTTGCTCGCCATGTTCTTCACCCCGCTCACGCAGATCGTGCCTACCGAGGTCGCTGCCGCGGCTCTCGTGATCGTCGGAGCGATGATGATGGCACAGATCAAGCACATCGATCTGGGCGACTTCCGCGTGCTGTTGCCGGTATTCTTGACCGTCTCGGTCATGCCGATGACCTACTCGATCGCCAATGGCATCGGCGCAGGCTTTGTCGCATGGGTGCTCGTGCACGCATTCAGCGGTCGGGCAAAGCAAGTGCACTGGCTGCTGTGGATCGTAGCGGCGGGCTTCGTCGTGTTCTTCGGGCGCGGTCCGCTCGAGGCATTCCTCGGTGCTTAATGCGTAATTGACCTGGGAACGCCCAAACAGAAGGGGCCCGGAATCTGACGGTTCCGGGCCCCTTTTGTGACTTCTACGAAACAATTACTCGTTTCGTTGACAGATGATTCGCAGCACCGATATTGTCTCAATCAGATCACAACACCAGTGTTTGTTAGACATCGGGCGGCCGGAGCAATCGGACGGCCACTCTTCACCGCAGCGTCGCGAAGGAGAGTAGTACATGAGTAGTGTAGGGCTGTTGTATGTCGGGGCCGTGCTGTTTATCAACGGTCTCATGCTCATCGACGTGGTGCCGGCGAAATCTGCCGCCGCGATGAACCTGTTTGTCGGGGGCATGCAGGTCATCTTTCCCACGATCATCATCGCGCAGTCGGGTGGCGACCCCGCGACGATCCTGGGTGCCTCGGGACTGTACCTGTTTGGCTTCACCTACTTGTATGTCGCCTGGAACACGCTCACCGGCGCGAGTGGTGAAGGGCTCGGCTGGTTTTCTCTCTTCGTCGCAGCGTGCGCGGTCGTTTTCGGCATTGTGCAGTACACGATGGCCCAAGACCCGGTGTTCGGCGTGATCTGGTTTGCGTGGGCCGTGCTCTGGTTCATGTTCTTTCTGGTGTTGGGGCTCGGCAAAGCCCATCTGGGTCGCTTCACCGGCTGGTTTACGCTCTGGCTGGGCATCTTTACGGGCGCGATCCCCGCACTGCTCATGCTCACCGGCCAGTATGTGACCGGCACCACAGAAGGCCTCATCGCTCTTCTGATCGCAGCGGTGCTGTTTGTCCTGTCTTGGGTGCTGGGCAAGCCACGGGCCGAAGGCGACGTGGCTGCGAGCGCCACTCCGGTCTCATCTCGGGCCACGTAACAGCAACCGATTTCAACTGTATCCACACAAAGAAAGGGGCCCATTCGTGCCCAACTACCGGTTCAAATGTGCACAGGGTTGCGAGTTCGATGCACTGTATTCGATGCAGGAGGTACCGCGTGAAACGAGCTGCCGCGCCTGTGGTTCGACCGCGAAACGCGCGGTGACCGCACCACACCTATCGGGTGCGGGCACAGCGGCGTTTGGGCTCGTGGATCGCGCCGCCCGCAGCGCTCACGAACCCAGTGTGGTATCGAGCCTGCCGAGCACGGGCGGCAAACAACAGCGCTACACGCACAACCCGCTGCACGCAAAGCTTCCGCGCACCTAGACCTCGCTCGAGGTGCGCGTGTAAATTTCGACGGCACCGAAGCCGTCGAAAATCCGCAGGAACAAGTAGGAAGTACGAAAGGTAGAAGTCGATGCCCGAACACATTTTCAAGCTGGATTCCAATAAGCGATTCGTTGACCAGGAGAAGCTCGGCCACAACAGGTGGCACCCCGAGATTCCGCCCGTCGCAACAGTCAAGCCCGGAGACAGCTTTCGTGTGGACTGCCGTGAGTGGTTCGACGGGGCGATCAAGAACGATGACTCCGCACAAGACATCCTTGACGCTCCGCTACTCACAGTGCACACCCTGAGCGGCCCCTTCAAAGTTGAAGGCGCAAAGCCCGGGGACCTTCTCATCGTTGATATTCTCGACGTTGGGCCCATCCCGCAAGAGGACAACGGGCCGCTCGCGGGTCAGGGGTGGGGGTACACCGGCATCTTCGCGAAGCGCAATGGTGGCAGCTTTCTCACCGACCAGTTTCCCGACGCGTACAAGGCGGTGTGGGACTTTAACGGGCAAACCGCGACATCCAGGCACGTGCCGGGCGTCTCGTTCACCGGCATCATTCACCCGGGCCTCATGGGCACGGCGCCGTCGGCTGAACTACTCGCCAAGTGGAACAAGCGCGAGGGTGACCTGATCGCGACGGACCCGCTGCGGGTACCACCGCTCGCCCTGCCACCCGAGGCGGAGCACGCGATTCTCGGCGGGCTCGACCGCGGTGAGTGGGCCAGGGTGGGCTCGGAGGCGGCGCGTACCGCGCCGCCGCGCGAGAACGGCGGCAACCAAGACATCAAGAACCTGTCGAAGGGCACACGTATCTTCTACCCCGTGTTCGTCGACGGGGCGAACTTCTCGGTGGGTGACCTCCACTTCTCGCAGGGCGATGGTGAGATCACCTTCTGCGGCGGTATCGAGATGGGCGGGTTTATTGACCTGCGCGTTGACATTATTCGCGGCGGGATGGAGACCTATGGCGTCGCTGAGAACGCCATTTTCATGCCGGGCAACGTCGAACCGCAGTACAGCGAGTGGCTCGCGTTCTCGGGTACGTCGGTCACCCTCGAGGGTGAGCAGCGCTACCTCGACTCGCACCTGTCCTATCAGCGGGCGTGCCTGCACGCGATCGACTACCTGACAAAGTTCGGCTACAGCCCCGAGCAAGCGTACCTGCTGCTCGGCGCAGCCCCCATCGAGGGGCGCCTGTCGGGGGTCGTCGACATTCCCAACTCGTGTTCGACGGTTTACTTGCCCACGGCGATGTTTGACATCGACATTAGGCCGTCGGCATCTGGCCCCGCGCAGATCGACCCGGGAATTGGGGCACCGCGCGCGAACGCGTAGCGCCAACCCCAGCGTTTAGCACACGCCTAGAGCAAGGCCCCCGGCTGCCCGCCGGGGGTCTTGCGTATTTTGGCGCTCGGGCTGAATAAGCACGGTGAAAGCGGATACGGTACGAGCGAGGGGAAGCAAAGATCGGTAGTGGGTACTTCAACCACCACAACCGAAGGAGACACCCATGCAACTTTCGCCTCAGTCACACGCTCTCGTCGAAGCGACCGCGGCGGTTGTCGCCGAGCACGCCGACGAGATCACGAGTGTGTTCTACCCGGCGATGTTCGCGGCCAACCCCGAGCTGCTGAACGTGTTCAACCAGGCTAATCAGGCCGTCGGTGAGCAGCCTCGAGCACTCGCAGCATCAGTCGTTGCTTTCGCTGTGCAGCTGATTGATCCGAATGCGCCGGACTTCTCGCCCGTTATGCGGAGGATCGCGCACAAGCACGTTTCGCTCGGTATTCAGGCCCGCTCGTACACGATTGTCGGCCATCACCTGCTGGCCGCAGTGAAGACCGTTCTGGGTGACGCAGTCACGCCCGAGATCGCCGCTGCGTGGGACGAAGTCTACTGGCTGTTTGCGACTGCGCTGATCGCCGAAGAAGCCCGCCTGTACGCGCTGGGCGGCACCGACCCCGAAATTCCGTGGCGTGACTACCGCGTAGCTGAGCGGTTTGAAGAGACCGACGGAATCTTCTCGCTACTGCTGGCCCCGGTCTCGGGCGAAGCACCCGAGCACCACACCGGCCAGTACGTCGCCATTTCCGTCGAGCTACCGGGAGGTCTTAGGCAGCCCCGGCAGTACACGATCTCGTCTGGGCCACGCGGTGACACCCTGCGTGTGACCATCAAGCGTGTGCTGGGGGAGAATGGTGCCCCCGACGGGCAGGTATCGGGCTGGCTGTACGACAACGCTGTGCCCGGCGCCGTGTTGCAACTGTCGCAGCCGGCGGGCGACGTGGTGCTTGACGCGTCTGATGACCCGCTCGTGCTCGTGTCTGCAGGAATCGGCATCACCCCGGTGGCCGCGATCATGGAAGACCTGTCTAGGCGCCAGCCCGGCCGCACCGTGCGTCTGTTCCACGCCGATCAGTCGCACGATACACACGCGCTGTACGCGGGCCTGCGCAGGCAGGTGCTCGCCATGAATGATGCGCGCGCCCAAAACTGGTACGCACAGCATGCAAGCGACGCACCAACGTTGCACCCCGCGAAGACGGGTCGCATGAGCCTTCGCGACGTCGAGCTGCCTGAGGGAGCGCGGGTGTTCATGTGCGGGTCACTGCCGTTCATGCAGGCGGCACGCCGCGACCTCGTAGGCCGCGGCGTGCCGAGCGATCGCATCCACTACGAGGTGTTTGGGCCCGACATGTGGGCCCAGAACCCCGTGTAACACCTGCGCCTGACGTTATACGGTGATGGGGCGGCCCACTCCCACGGGGGTGCTGGCCGCCTCGATCCGGATCACGATCGCTTTCGACACGGGCGTGTTGCTGCCGATAGCGGTGCTGTCGAGCGGCACGAGCACATTGGCTTCTGGGAAGTATGCCGCGGCGCAGCCGCGCGCAGTGGGAAATGCGACCGTGCGAAACCCGCGCAGTACGCGGTCAGGCTCGTCCTTCCACTCACTGAAGATATCAACGGTCTGACCGTCGCGAAGCCCCAGCTCAGCAAGATCGTCGGGGTGCACAAAGATCACGGAGCGGCCACTCTTGATGCCACGGTAGCGGTCATTGAGACTGTAAA
The DNA here is from genome assembly GCF_054456635.2 of Leucobacter faecis. Taxonomy (NCBI): domain Bacteria; kingdom Bacillati; phylum Actinomycetota; class Actinomycetes; order Micrococcales; family Microbacteriaceae; genus Leucobacter; species Leucobacter faecis. Next base: position 231,522 of record NZ_JBTJEP020000002.1, on the reverse strand, counting down.
TGGTGGTGTTGAACTGATCGTGCGAACGCATCGTCTGCAGCAGCAGGCGACCGGGCGGGCAGTCGACGTGCTCGAGCTCGTTGACCGTAATGCGGGCCTTGCCCGTGTCAGTGTCAAAGCGACGTTCGTCGCGGGGCCCATTTGGCAGAATGAAGCCGTCGCGGCGGCGAGTTTTCTCGTTATAGTTCTCACAGCCAGGCACAACCCGAGAGATGTGATCGCGAATCACGTCGTAGTTATCGACCATTGCGAGCCAGTCAATGCCGTACTTGTCGCCCAGGGTGGCGTGCGCCATGCCGCCGATCACCGCGACCTCAGACCGCATCTGGTCGGAGATCGCTTTCACCTGGCCGTGCGAGGCGTGCACCGCGCACACCGAGTCTTCGACGGTCACATACTGGGGACCCGATAGCTGCACGTCGATTTCGGTGCGGCCGAGCACCGGCAGAATCAGTGCCTCGTCGCCGGTGATCACGTGTGAGCGGTTCAGTTTTGTTGAGAACTGGACGCTGAGCTTCGTCTTGCGCATGGCAGACTCGGCGAGGTTCGTGTCAGATATTGCGCCCAGCAGGTTACCGCCCAGGCCCACCCACACCTTGATCTTGCCCTGGTCGAGCGCCCTGATACCGTGCACAGCATCGACGCCGTGGTCACGCGGCGGCTCAAAGTTGAACTCTTTGCCGAGCGCGTCCAGGAACGAGTCGGGCATCTGCTCCCAGACCCCCATGGTGCGATCGCCTTGCACGTTCGAGTGGCCGCGAATGGGGGAGGCGCCAGCGCCCGGCTTGCCCATGTTGCCGCGCAGCAGCAGCAGGTTGATGATCTCCTTGATCGCGTCGACACCCTTGCGGTGCTGGGTGATTCCCATCGCCCAGGCAATGATGACCCGCTCAGAGTTCAGGTAGCGGTCTGCGAGCTCATCGATCTCGGCCGAAGACAGGCCGGTGGCCTGCTCGACCTCGCGTTCGTCGACGTTCTTCATGTGTGCGGCGAACTCTTCGAAGCCGTCGCAGTGACGCTCAATGAAGTCGCGATCAAGCACGGTGCCCGGGTTGCGCTCCTCTGCTTCGAGTACGCGTTTTGAGATCGCCTGCAGCAGTGCCATGTCGCCGCCCAGCCTGATCTTCATGAACTGGTCGGCGATCTCGATCGGTTTGCCGACATAGCCGCGCACCTTCTGCGGGTCCTTATAGCCGATGAGGCCTGCCTCGGGCAGCGGGTTCACGGCGACAATCTTGGCGCCGTTCTCTTTCGCTTCCTGCAGCGCCGTGAGCATGCGCGGGTGATTCGTGCCCGGGTTTTGCCCCATGATGATGATGAGATCTGACTCGAGAAAGTCATTGTAGGCGATCGTCGACTTACCGATGCCCACTGAATACTGCATTGCGGTGCCCGTGGACTCGTGACACATGTTGGAGCAGTCGGGGAGATTATTTGTGCCGAGGGCGCGGGCGAACAGCTGGTACATAAACGCCGCCTCGTTTGAAGCGCGGCCGCTCGTGTAGAACGAAGCCTCGTTGGCATGCTCAAGACCGTTCAAGTGGTCGGCGATGATGCTGAAGGCGCGATCCCAGCTGACAGGCTCGTAGTGGTCTGAGTCCTTCGCCTTGTACACGGGCTCGATGATGCGACCCTGCATGCCCAGCCAGTACTCGGTCTTATCCTCGAGCGATGTGAGCGAGTGCTCCTTCCAGAATGCACGCTCCACTTTGAGTGGCGTCGCCTCCCACGTCACAGCCTTGCCGCCGTTCTCGCAGAACTCTGCGATCTTGCGGTGGTCAGGGTCGGGCCAAGCGCAGCTCATGCAGTCGAAGCCGTCTTTGTGGTTGATCTTGAGCATCAGCTTCGCGGTGCGGGCGAGTCCCATGCCCTTGAGGGCGGGTTCCATCGAGTGGTAGACCCCACCGAGGCCCGCCGCGTAATCTTTCGGGGCAGAGACCTCGAGGTCGGCGTCCGAAAAGTCATTCTTGGGGGCCTTGGGAGTCATGACTTGCCTGCTTTCGTGTGCAGCGTATCGGCGGAGGAGCCCGCCAGGGAAACGGTGGAGTTGGTGACGCGATCCGGCCTTGCATAGATCACCATAGACGGGCCGCGCAAGAAACCGATGAGCGTGAGGCCCGCGTCTTCGGCGAGATCGGCCGCGAGCGACGAGGGAGCAGAAACGGCCGCGAGCATGGGGATCCCCGCCATGATCGCTTTCTGCGTGAGTTCGAAACTCGCGCGCCCCGACACCATGAGTACGCAGGAGCGCGCCGGAAGCAGATCGCGCATAAACGCCCAGCCGACGACCTTGTCGACGGCGTTGTGCCGCCCGACATCTTCGCGAATCACGAGCAGCTCGCCCGTCACTCCGTCGAACAGCGCCGCGGCGTGCAGTCCGCCCGTGCGATCAAACACGGCCTGCTGCGCGCGCAGCGCATCGGGAAACGTGGCGAGCCTCGCGGCATCGATCTTGAGCGGGTCGCTTGCGACCTCGAACCGCGAGTTCGTGTGCACATCGTCGATGGACGATTTGCCGCACAGCCCGCACGCGCTCGTCGTCGTGAAGTTGCGTGCGAGACTCGGGTCGGGCGGCGTGATGCCCGGGGCGAGCTGCACGTCGAGCACGTTATAGGTGTTGCCGTCGTCTGCTGTGGCGCCCGCGCAATAGCGGGCGGTCGACATGTCTGCAGACACCGCAATCACACCCTCTGACACGAGAAACCCTGCGGCGAGTTCGACATCGTAACCCGGGGTGCGCATGGTGACGACGAAGGAGGAACCGCCGAGACGAATCTCGAGCGGCTCCTCTACCGCCAGAAAATCAGCGCGGTGAGAGACCTCCGCCCCTACTGTGAGGCGGGTGACTCTGCGGCGGGCTGCTATTCGTGACACGTTACTTGCTTAGCACCGATGAGGCGCCGGATCAAGCCGTGCTAGTTGCCCAGTACCTTTTGGAACGCCTGGGCGTACCGGTTGTCTTCCTCGGACGTGAGTGAGCGCATGTCATAGACCTTGCTCGACATGCTCTCATCGGGAAAGATCAGCGTGTTTTCGGCGAGTGCTGGATTGAGTTCTTGCATTGCCTCGCGTGCGCCCTTTACTGGCGTAACGTACTGCACGTACTCGGCGACCTGGGCCGCGACCTCGGGCTCGTAGTAGTAATCGATGAGCTTGTGCACCTGGTCGGTCGAATCGGTCGCGACGGGCATGCAGAAGGAATCGATGAAGAGCGCCGCACCGGCATCTGGGACCACGAACTTCCAGACTTCTTCGCCCTCTTCTTCATTGAGCATGGCGATGTCGCCCGACCAGCACATGCCGGCGAGTACGTCGCCCTTCTGCAGGTCTTGTGTATAGGAGTTGCCTTTGACGTTAAAGACCTGGCCCGCGCGCAGCTGCTTCTCGACGACGTCGAGAGCAGCAAAGAACTGATCGTCGCCCCAGTCCCCGGTAATGTCGACGCCCTGTTCGAGCATCACGAGGGCGAGCGTGTCGTCTTGCTCGCTGAGCAGGTTCACCTTGCCCTTGAGGTCGGGGCGCCAGAGGTCTGAGACGCTCTCAACGCCCTGCGGGTACAGCTGCGTGTTGTAACACAGGCCGGTCATGCCGGCCTGGTACGGAATGGACCACTCACGATCCGGATCGAACGTGGCGTGCTGCACCATATCGATCATCTGGCCGTTCACATTGGGCAAGAGCGCACGGTCGAACTCACGTAGTTGGTCTTGTTCGAAGAGTCGCACGAGCGAGGAGTCTGTGAGACAGAATACGTCGTAGCCGGTGTCTTGCTCGAGTTTGAGCTGATCCTTAATCTTGGCGATGAAGGTCTTGTTGTCGTCGATGTCTTCGTAGTACTCGGCGGTGATGTTGGTGAGTTCCATGAACTCATTCAGGCTCGGGTTCTCACCCGTGTCTTCGTCGTAGTCGAGATAATACGTCCAGTTGGCCCAGCGGACTTTGCCGCCTGAGCCGTCGCCTGGGCCAGACGGGCCAGCGCAGGCGCTCAGGGCGCCTGCGCCTACGAGGGCGGCTCCCAGCGCGCCGCCGCGCAGTAGCTGACGTCGGCCGAGCTGTGCCTGGCGCATGCGGCTGACGATTTCGAGGACGATGGGGTCTTGCGAACGGGGCGACATGTTTCCTCCCTTGGAAACCACGAACTTCACTGTTGTCAATCATCATGACACATTCGCTGATCGAAGGGGGAGTAAATCGCACCGCGACGAGTGTCGCAGGGGTTGCTACGCGCCCACCACGCGGTCGCGCAGCTGGTGCACGAGGCCGGGGTCGGCAACAAACATGAACGGCTCACCCGGGGCCGTGCCATCTGGGGCGCCCAAGATTTGCAGACCAGCCTCGGTGGCAATGAGGGCGCCTGCGGCATAGTCCCACGGTTGCAAGCCGAGCTCGTAGTAGGCGTCGATTCGGCCGCAAGCGACCATGCACAGGTCGCCCGCAGCAGATCCCATGCGGCGAATATCGCGCACGGTGGGAATGAGGCGCGCAGCCATCTCAGCCTGGGTCTCGCGGCGCTCTACCGTGTATCCAAAGCCCGTCGCCACGAGCGAGGTGGCTAGGTCGGTGTTACCGGTGGGGGTGATGGGTGCGCCGTTCAAGCGTGCCCCACCGCCAGTGTAAGCCTCGAACATTTCGTCGCTGTTGGGGTTATATACGGCGCCAGCGATGGAGCGGCGTCCGTCGGCGTACGCGGTATCGTCGGGCACGGTCGCGGCGATGCTCACGGTGTAGTAGGGAATGTTGTACAGGTAGTTGACGGTGCCATCAATGGGATCGATGACCCAGGTGATGCCACTCGTGCCAGGGACCCCGGTACCCTCCTCGCCGAGTACGCCATCGTCGGGGCGGGCTGCGCGCAGCGCCTCGGTGATGAGTTGTTCAGCTTCTCGGTCTGCCTCGGTGGCAATATCGACCGCACTTGACTTGGCCGCCGCAACGCTCACACCGCGGTGGCGCAGTGCAACAATGCGGGCGCCCGCGACTCGTGCAACGTCTGAAGCGATTTGGGCAAGGGTAGCGGGGGAGTGTTGAGCCGAGGTCATGCATCGAGCCTAGCTCGCGAGTGTGTGAAAAGGTGCTCGCAGGTGCTAAGATAACAAGGTTGCCGTTTAACGGCCGCGGATTAAGAGAGCCCCAGCATTCAGCTGACGGCGCCGCGCAGCAATTGAAAGGGGTCCCTATGGCACTGGAATCAGCAGTCAAGAAGGCCATCATGGAAGAGTTCGCGACCAAGCCCGGTGACACCGGTTCCCCCGAGGTTCAGGTGGCAATGCTCACGCGTCGCATCAAGGACCTGACCGAGCACCTCAAGGATCACAAGCACGATCACCACTCGCGCCGTGGCCTGCTGCTGCTCGTGGGTCAGCGTCGCCGCCTGCTGTCGTACCTGCAGCGTCTCGACATTGCACGTTACCGTTCGCTCATCGAGCGCCTCGGCCTGCGTCGCTAAGTTTTTCGATCCTTCACGGATTGCTCAAGCGCCCGTCACCTTTCGGTGGCGGGCGCTTTTTGCTGCTGGATCCTGCGATTCGCAAGCTCACGCAGGATGACACGTGAGGCCACGGCAAGATGGCGGTGGAGGTGTGCGCGACGTTCCCCTGGTCATGCTGCGCGACGTTCCTCTGGTCATGCTGCGCGACGTTCCTCTGGTCATGCTGCGCGACGTTCCCCTGGTCATGCTGCGCGACGTTCCCCTGGTCATGCTGCGCGACGAAGGAGTCGCAGTATCCAAGCGCAGCCTGCCGGTAAACGAGTGATGGCCCCCTCGCAACTGCGAGGGGGCCATCACGATTCAGATCAGATTAGATCTTCGACGAAGCGTCCTTCAGAACGCTACGCAGGATGCCACCGATCTCAGCGAACTCCGACGGACCAATGGTCAGCGGGGGAGCAAGCTGGATGACGGGGTCTCCACGGTCGTCGGCGCGGCAGTACAGGCCGGCGTCCCACAGAGCGGGCGACAGGTAATCGCGCAGGAGTCGGTCTGACTCCTCCTCGTTGAACGTCTCCTTGGTCGCCTTGTCCTTGACAAGCTCGATGCCGAAGAAGTAGCCCTCGCCGCGCACGTCACCGACAACGTCGATGTCGAGCAGCTTCTCGAGCTCGGCGCGGAACAGCGGGCTGTTCTCGCGCACGCGGCCGTTGAGGTCCTCTTCCTCGAAAATGTCGAGGTTCGCGAGGGCCGCAGCAGCTGCCGCCGGGTGACCAGCGAAGGTGAAGCCGTGGTAGAAGGTGTTCTCGACCGAGTTGAAGGGCTCCGACACCTTGTCCGAGACGATCATGGCGCCGAGGGGCACGTAGCCCGAGGTGATGCCCTTCGCCGAGGTGATGATGTCGGGCTCGTAGCCGAGCGCCTTCGAAGCGAAGAAATCGCCCACGCGGCCGTATGCACAGATGACCTCGTCAGATACGAGCAGAACGTCGTACTTGTCGCAGATCTCGCGCACACGCTTGAAGTAACCGGGGGGAGGCGGGAAGCAGCCACCCGAGTTCTGTACGGGCTCGAGGAAGACAGCCGCAACGGTGTCTTCGCCCTCAAAGAGGATCGCCTCTTCGATGCGGTTAGCGGCCCACTGGCCGAACGCCTCGATGTCGTTTGAGGGTGCGCCCATCTCTTCTGCACGGTAGAAGTTCGTGTTGGGCACGCGGTGACCACCGGGGGTCAGCGGCTCGTAGAACTTCTTCATGTCAGGGATACCGGTGATCGCCAGAGCGCCCTGAGGGGTGCCGTGGTACGCGACCGAACGCGAGATCACCTTGTGCTTCATGGGCTTGCCCTGGATCTTCCAGTAGTGCTTGGCAAGCTTGAACGCCGACTCAACAGCCTCGCCACCACCAGTGGTGAAGAAGACCTTGTTCATCTGGCCGGGAGCGTAGGTCGAGAGGCGCTCCGACAGCTCAATTGCTGCGGGGTGCGCGTACGACCAGATCGGCATGAAGTCGAGCTGCTTCATCTGCTTGGCAGCTGCCTCGACGATGCGATCGCGGCCGTGGCCAGCGTTCACAACGAACAGGCCTGCGAGTCCGTCGATGTACTGCTTGCCAGCAGCGTCGTAGATGTGGTGGCCCTCGGCGCGCGTGATGACGGGGATGCCGTCGTTGAGCACCTTGCGGTTGGTGAAGTGCGGCCACATGTGCTTCTTGGCCGAAGCCTGAAGCGCGGGAGTGTCGACCGCGGCAGTCGGATCAAATGACATGGTTATCGTGTTCCCCAGTCGTATTTCTGTTTGGTGAGTTGGAGGTAAAGGAAGCTCTCTGTTGAAGAGACCCCTTCGATTCCGCGAATCTTCTCGTTGAGAAGCTCGATGAGTCCCTGGTCGTCTTCACACACAACCTCGGCGATGATGTCAAAGGACCCCGCGCTGAGCACGACATAACTGATCTCTGGCATCTCGGCGAGACGGTCTGCGACGATTCGGGTATCCCCTGAAACGCGAATGCCCAGCATGGCTTGTCTACTGAAGCCGAGCCGCATGGGATCGGTGACAGCGACAATCTGCATAACTCCGGCATCCGTGAGCTTTTGGACCCGTTGACGGACGGCGGCCTCGCTGAGGCCGACCGCCTTACCGATCTCTGCGTACGATCGACGCCCATCGCGCTGTAGCTGCTCGATGATGGCCTTCGATGTGTCATCGAGGGCTGCCGATGTGCGTTTGGTGCTCACGCTACTGATTCTTGCAGTGAAACACTAAAAAAGCAAAGGAATCCGAAGATTCACTATCTCTTTTAAGTAGATTTCATCGTTCCTGCCCTCCGGATCGGGTGGATCGTGCCGTATGTAACTGTTTCGTGAAGAATCATCGCCGCTCCGAGAATTGTTTTGCATCATGTCACGCGATGTGACATATTCAATTCACGAATCGGCAACGCTGCCGATCGCGCGAAATGCGGATTTCGCCTGTGAGAACCAAGGGAGATATCTCATGAACCGTCCGCTTCCCGAAGACCCGATTGTACGCAATATTGTGCAGATGATTCGCGGCGCTCAGATGAACCGACGGCAGCTGCTGCGCGGTGTGGCTGCTGCAGGCGCCGGTGTCGGCGCGCTGGGCCTCGCCTCGTGCGCCGGAGGCGGTGGCGCTGGCGGAGATGGCATCATCTGGGGTAACTGGACCTACTACCTCGACTACGACTCCGATACCGACACTAACCCCTCGCTTGTCGCTTTCACCGACGAGTCGGGGATCCCGGTTCAGTACATCGAAGACATTGATGACAACAACACGTTCTACGGCAAGATCAAAGATCAGTTGAAGCTTGGCCAGTTCACCGGGTATGACGTGATCACGTTCACCGACTGGATGAACGCGCGCATCATCGAGGCCAACCAGGTGCAGGAGTTTGACTACGCAAACCTGCCCAACGTGAAGAAGAACCTCGTCGATAGCCAGTGGGATGCGCTCGACGTTGACCCCGGCCGCAAGTTCTCGGTGCCGTGGCAGCTGCCTGCATCGGGCTGGGTGTGGAACACGAAGGAGGTGCCGAAGGGAATCAAGACCCTCGACGACTTCTTGCGCCCCGAGCTCAAAGGCAAGGTGGGTGTCCTCTCTGAGATGCGCGACACGATGGGCATGATTCTTGCGGGCCTCGGGTATGACCCCGCCGGTGAGTGGGGCGACAAGGAATTTGACGAGGCGCTCGCATGGCTCGACGACGGCATCAAGAGCGGTCAAATCAAAAACATTAAGGGCAACTCGTACACGCAAGACCTGCAGCGCGGTGACACGCTCGCAGCGATGGCCTGGACGGGTGACGTCATTATGCTCAACGCCGAGAACGACAACCAGTGGACCATGGAGGTGCCCGAGTCGGGCGGCATGATCGCGGCAGACTCGTTCACCGTGCCCAACGGTACGTCGAAGGAAAACAAGGCCAAGGTCGAAGAGATGATCGACTACTACTACGACCCTGTCGTGATGGCGCAGGTCGCTGACTACGCGACGTTTGTGCCTCCGGTGAAGGGCACGCAAGAGGCGATGCGCGAGCTGAACCCCGAGAATGCCGATAACCCGCTCATCTTCCCGAGCGACAAAGACTGGGAGCACCTGCTCACCTTCCGCACACTGTCACCCGAGGACGACAAGAAGTACTCGACCGAATTTCAGAACGTACTGGGGCTCTAAGCATGGCAAACCTCAACTCCTTCGCCGAGGCGGGAGCCGACCTCGAACTCGTCGGCATTCAAAAACGCTTCCCTGGCTTTACAGCCATCGAGCACGTCGATCTCACGATCCCAGCCGGATCTTTTTTCGCGCTGCTGGGTCCCTCAGGCTGCGGCAAAACTACGACCCTGCGGCTTGTCGCCGGGCTTGAGGATCCCACCGAGGGCCGGATCCTGCTCGGCGGCAAGGACGTTACTGAGCTGAAGCCGCACAAGCGGCCCGTCAACACGGTGTTTCAGTCGTACGCGCTGTTTCCGCACATGACGATTCTTGAGAACGTCGCGTTTGGGCTGCGGCGCCGCAAGATCGGATCACCCGTTGCAAAGGCGCACGAGGCACTCAAGCTCGTAGAGCTCGATCACGTCGCCGACCGTAAACCCGCACAGTTGTCGGGCGGGCAGCAGCAGCGCGTTGCCCTGGCACGCGCCGTTGTCAACAGGCCAGCGCTGCTGCTGCTTGATGAGCCGCTGGGCGCGCTCGATCTGAAGCTGCGCCGTCAGATGCAGCACGAGTTGAAGCAAATTCAGCAGGAGGTTGGGCTCACGTTCCTCCACGTCACCCACGACCAAGAAGAAGCCATGACTATGGCCGACACGGTCGCGGTGATGAATAAGGGACGCATCGAGCAGATGGGGGCGCCCGAAGAGTTGTACGAGCTACCCAAGACGGTGTTCGTCGCAAACTTCCTGGGGCAGTCCAACCTGTTCTCGGTAACGGTCGCGGGTGGCACAGATGCGGTGCTACACACCGACTTGAACGGCAACCGCATTTCGCTGCTGCGCTCGCGCAGTGAGCGCGATACGGGTGAGATTACCGTGGGTGTGCGGCCCGAGAAGCTGCGGCTGCACCGCGAAGCCCCGGTAGCAGAGGCGGGCGTCAACATAGTTGGCCCCGGCCGCATTACCGACGTGTCGTTCATTGGTGTGAGCACGCAGTACTCGGTAGAAGTGCCCGGTGCTGGCGACGTGCAAGTGTTCGCTCAAAATGTTGAGGCAGGCCCGGCCGCGCGCGAGGGCGACGAAGTCTGGCTGAGCTGGCTGGCCGAGCACACATTTGGACTTGCAGACGACCGCCTCGAGACGGGTGCGCTCACCGCAGACTTCTCGACGCGGGCGATCGCGACCCAAGCCGCGCTCGCCGAGTAAAGGAGCCTCAGATGGCAATGACAGCCTTCTCGGCGAACGCAAAAACGGTAGATCAGGCTCCCCGCAAGGGCGGGCGTATCGCGCTGGCGCTGCTCGCGCCGGGCATCGCCTACATGCTGCTGTTTTTCGTCGCGCCGTTTATTCAACTTATTCTGACGTCGCTGCAGGCGCCAGACGCGAGCGGTGGTATTGGGCAGTACGTCGCCGCCGCGCAGTTTTCGAACTACTGGGTCGCGATTCAGGAGTACTGGCCGCAGATTGTACGCTCGTTTGTCTACGCTCTCACGGCTACCATCATTGGACTGTTGATCAGCTACCCGCTCGCCTACCTCATTGGCGTAAAGGTGCGTTCGAAGCCGATGTTGCAGGGGATTTTGTTGATCCTCGTCGTGGCCCCGTTTTTTATCAGTTTCCTGCTGCGCACCCTGGCATGGAAGTCGCTCTTGCCGAGTGAGCTTGTCGGCACGCATTTCTCGGTCATTCTGGGTCTTGTCTACAACTTCATTCCCTTTATGGTGCTGCCGATGTTTGCGTCGTTGCAGGCGCTCGATCTGCGGCTCGTCGAGGCCGGCACCGACCTCTACGCATCACCGATGACCGTGTTTCGCAAGGTGACGCTGCCGCTGTCGCTTCCTGGTGTGGTTTCGGGCACGCTGCTGAGCTTCATCCCGATGGCTGGCGACTACGTCAGTGCGTCGCGCGAGTTCTTGGGTGGCACCGAAACGACGATGGTCGGTAACGTCATCGAATCGAACTTCCTGCAAACCCAGAACTACCCGATGGCGGCCTCGCTGTCGATCGTGCTGATGGCGATCATTCTCGTCATTGTCGCGACCTATGTGAAGAAGAGTGGGGCGGAGGATCTGCTGTGAAATCGTTTAGCCTCGGTAAGGCATTTGTGCCGGTGGTCAGCGCGATCACCCTGATCTTTCTACTCACCCCGATTGTGCACGTGATCGTGTTTTCGTTTAATAATGCGGGTCGCAGCAATATTTTGTGGAAGGGCTTCACCCTCGACAACTGGCGTAACCCGTGTGGCGCCCCTCAGGTGTGCACGGCATTTGGCAACAGTATTCTTGTCGGCGTCGTTGCCACGGTGGCCGCCACAGTGTTGGGCACGCTGATCGCCCTCGCGCTCGTGCGTTACCAGTTCAAATTCCGCTCGACCATCAGCCTGCTGCTGTTCACTCCGATGGCCACCCCAGAGGTAGTGCTCGGTGCCGGCCTGGCGTCACAGTTTCTGCTCGCCGGTGTCGAAAAAGGTATCGGCACGATCATCCTGGCCCACACGATGTTCTGTATTTCGTATGTTGTGGTTGCCGTGAAGGCGCGCGTGGCGAGCCTCAACCCGGCGATTGAAGAAGCGGGGCGCGACCTCTACGCCCCGCCCGGCCAGGTGTTCTGGCGCATCACGCTGCCCATGTTGATGCCCGGCATTATTGGCGCTGCGCTACTCAGCTTCGCCCTGTCGTTCGATGACTTCATCATTACGAACTTCAACTCGGGCACCTCAACGACGTTCCCCAAGTTCATCTACGTGTCAGCGCTTAAGGGCGTACCCGCGCAGGCGAACGTGCTCGCGTCGATCGTGTTTATTGGTGCGCTCGTGCTGGTAATTCTTGTGCAGGTGCTCAACATCAACAAACAAAAGCGGCTGGCACGCCAGTAGCAGCGCAGCTGCACCGCGGTAGCCGGTAACTTGCGGCGCATAAGAGGGGGCGGGAGCATTCCCGCCCCCTCTTGTGCGTGCGTTCTTCGGCCTGCGGCACTGATCCGGCACCCGAAATGAACATTGTTCGGTTATTGCGTGTCGCTTTGCGTAGGCCTGTGACATCGCGGCAAGATTGGGGGTTGACAGCGCGAGGGAGCGATGCGGCTCCCTGCGCGATCACGAGGATCGTGAAGGAGAATCGATGTCAAAAACGGCTGTAGCCGGGGTGGCAAAGGGCGCCACCCTCAAACGCAACCTGGGGCTCTGGGCGATCGTCGGCCTGGGGCTCGGATACATGACACCCACGGTCGTGTTCGACACGTTCGGCATGGTGGCGCGCGACACCAACAACGTCGTGCCCATGGCATATCTTGTTGCGCTCGTGGTGATGGTGTTCACTGCGATTAGCTACGGCAAGATGGCCGGTGCGATTCCGAGCGCGGGCTCCGCCTACACCTACGTACGCGAGTCCATGCACCCCAATGTTGGGTTTATGGTCGGCTGGACCGCGCTCATCGACTACATGCTGCTGCCAATGGTCAACTGCCTCATTATTCGCAGCTACCTCGAAGCGATCTTCCCGAACGTGCCCGGCTGGATCTGGGTGGTCGGCTACTGCCTGCTCACAACATCGGTGATCTACCTCACGATGCGCGGCACCTCAAACCTCAACGGTATTCTGCTCGTGTTCTCGCTCGTCGTGATGGTCGTCTTCATCGTCATGGTGTGGGCGCAGCTCGCGGGTGGTGAGGGCGTCGGTACCCTCGCATCGATGGATCCCTTCTTCCACGACGGCGTCACCGCGGGGGCGGTGCTCATGGGGGCGACGATCGTCTGCTTCTCGTTTATCGGATTCGACGCGGTCACGATGTACGTCGAAGAAGCCCGCAGCCCCAAACTGGTGCCGCGCGCCCTGCTGCTCACGGTTGTGCTGGGCGGCGCGATCTTCCTCATCGCTGGCTACTTTGCGCAGCTGCGCTTTCCCGCCTGGGAGGAGTTCGCCCCGGGCGGCGACATGCAGTTCATCGAAGACTCGACGCTGCCGCTCATGGGTGAGGCCGTCGGTGGCCCAGTGCTCATGGCGGTGCTCACCGCCGCGGGGTTTGCCGCGACGCTCGCTTCGGGCCTTGCCTCGCACGCTTCGGTTTCGCGCATGCTGCTCGTGATGGGTCGCAACAACGTACTGCCCAAGAAGGCGTTTGGGTTCATTAACCCCAAAACGCACACGCCCACGTTCAATATTGTGCTCACCGGTGTCGTCTGCATGCTCGCGATCGCGTTCACGCTCGAGATGATCGCGGCGTTCATCAACTACGGCGCGCTCATCGCGTTCTCGTTCGTCAACCTCTCGGTGATCGCCTGGTTTGCGATCAAGCAGGGTCGCCGCAAGACGCCCGGCGACATCTTCAAGTTCATCGTGATGCCCGTCATCGGCTTCGGCATGACCATCATCTTGTGGGTCAACCTGCACCTTGACGCCCTTATCGGCGGCGTGGCCTGGACCGTGATCGGGTTCTTCTACCTGCTCTACCTCACGAAGGGATTCAAGAAGAAGGTCGCCGCCTTCGACGAGGATCAGCCGGTCACCGGCTTCAATAAGATACCCGAGGGCATCGAATAGCCCACGCTGCTATGCCCACGGGGCGATCTCGCTCCGGATCCCCGATGCCACCCCGCCCGCTCACGGGCGGGGTTTGGTGTTCAAGCGATAGAATCAATGCATCATGCTCGATATCGATTTCAGTGCACGCATCCGCGCGATCCGCTCCACCTACGCCGACATTGCGGCGGTGACCGACCTGGCGAAGCTCGATCGAGAGATCGCCGAGCTCGAAGAGCAGGCGGTCGCGCCCGGCCTGTGGGACGATCCTGCCGCGGCGCAGAAGGTCACGAGTGGCCTGTCGCACCGCCAGGCGCGCGTCAAGAAGCTGCGCGGCGTGGAAAGTCGCATCGACGATCTTGAGGTGCTCGCAGAGCTTGCGCAAGAGATGGAAGACCCCGACTCTGAGCAAGAGGTGATGGCCGAGCTGGCGTCGCTTGAAGAAGCCATGCAAGACCTCGAAGTGCAGACGATGCTCGGCGGCGAGTACGACGAGCGCGCGGCGGTCGTCACCATTCGCTCGGGGGCGGGCGGCGATGACGCCACAGATTTTGCCGAAATGCTGCTGCGCATGTACCTGCGCTGGGCCGAGGACCACGACGTGCCGGCGAAGGTGCTGGACACCTCGTACGCCGAGGGCGCTGGCATCAAGTCTGCGACGTTCGAATTGAACGCGCCGTACGCGTTTGGCAAGCTCTCTGTTGAAGCGGGCACGCACCGCCTCGCGCGCATCAGTCCGTTCGGCTCCGCCGATAAGCGTCAGACCAGCTTCGCTGGCGTCGAAGTGATCCCGCTGCTCGAAGAGGCCACCGAGGTTGAGATTCCCGAGACCGACATTCGCGTCGACGTGTACCGCTCGAGCGGCCCCGGCGGCCAGTCAGTGAACACCACCGACTCGGCGGTGCGTATTACTCACATTCCCACGGGCATTGTGATCTCGATGCAGAACGAAAAGTCACAGATTCAGAACCGCGCGGCTGCGATGCGGCTGCTGCAAACTCGCCTGCTGCTGTTGCAGAAGGAGCAAGAGGCAGCGAAAAAGAAGGAGCTGGCTGGTTCGGTGACGGCAAGCTGGGGCGACCAGATTCGCTCATATTTCCTGTATGGCCAACAGCTCGTGAAGGACCTGCGCACGGGCTTTGAGTCCTCGCAGCCTGACGCCGTATTTGACGGCGAAATTGACGGGTTTATCGCGGCTGGTATTCGCTGGCGCTCGCTCGCAAAGAACGACTAAAGGCAGCGCGCCTGCGCTTAGTTGTCAGCCCGGGGGCATAGGGTCGACCTGTCATGATTCTCTTCGAAAACGTCACCAAGAAATACCGGGGCACCCAGAAACCCGCGCTCGACGGTATCGACCTCCGTGTCGACCGTGGCGAGTTCGTGTTCATCGTGGGCGCCTCCGGGTCGGGCAAATCAAGCTGCCTTCGGCTGATCCTGCGTGAAGATCAGCCGTCGAACGGCAAGATTCACGTGCTGGGGCAAGACCTCAGCAAGATTTCATCGCGTAAGGTGCCCTATTTTCGGCGCAACCTGGGCACGGTGTTTCAAGACTTCAGGTTGCTGCAGAACAAGACGGTCTACGACAACGTCGCGTTCACGCTGCAGGTGATCGGTAAGTCGCGCGGCTTTATTCAAGAGGCGGTGCCCGACACGCTCGAGATGGTCGGGCTCGCCAATAAGGCGAAGCGGTTTCCGCACGAGCTGTCGGGCGGCGAACAGCAACGCGTCGCGATTGCGCGCGCGATCGTCAACAAACCCGCCATCTTGCTGGCAGATGAGCCGACGGGCAACCTTGACCCGGCCACGAGCCTCGGCATTATGCAGCTGCTGCGCGCCATCAACGCTTCGGGTACGACCGTGGTGATGGCGACACACGAGGCCACGTTTGTGGACATTATGCAGCAGCGTGTGGTCGAGCTCTCGAACGGTATCGTCGTGCGTGACGAGGTTGGCGGCGGCTACGGTGAGACCGCCTCAATTCCCGTGACCGACCTGTCAGAGGAGGGTATGCAGGTGCTGCGCACCACCGAGGCTGTGGTGCGTGCGGCGCTCGCGCCTGAAGAAATGGCGCCCGCCGAAGTGGCGCCCGAGGCCGTCGCTGCCCCTGCCCCCGAGAGTGAAGACCTCGCTGCAGCGCAGGTCTATGCACATCAGGATCCGGATCACGAAGAGCCCGGGCCCGAGGCCATTGCAGCGTCGCCCGCTGCGTCAGAAGACTTGGTGCCCGGAGTGTCGACGACCGACGCGGCTGCGGCTGCGCAGCCGGTCGAAGCTTCGGTGTACCAGGAGCCTGCGCCGTTTGGCGATCCAGACGACGACATGGACGACGACTTCACCGACACGCGCGACGCGGGGCCGCAGGGTAAGCGAATTCCGAGCTTCCTCGACCCAGACCGGCCAATCGACGCGGTGCGCATGTCAGAAACGGGTAGTCTCGCCGAGCACCTTGGGCTGAAACACAGTAACGATGACCAGACAGATGTGGGGCCTGTGCGATGAGAATTGGGCTCGTACTCGGCGAGGTCGCAAGCGGCCTGCGCCGCAACCTTTCAGTGGTGATCTCTGTGATCCTGGTCACGTTTGTGTCGCTCACGTTTGTGGGTGCCGCGATCTTGATGCAGCTGCAGATTCAGCAGATGAAGACGTTCTGGTTTGACCGGGCGCAGGTCGCGGTTTACCTGTGCACGGACTACGACGAGAGCGCCACCTGTGCAGGTAAAGATGCGGGGGAGGAGGAGATCGACGCCGTCGAGGCGGCTCTGGCATCAGACACGCTCGCACCGTACGTTGACGACTACTTCTTCGTGACGCACGAGCAGGCGTTTGAGGAGTTCCAAGAGCAGTTCAAGGGCAACCCGATCCTCGACATCACGCGGCCCGAACAGCTCAACCAGACGTTCTGGGTGAAGCTCAAGGACCCGTCGCGCTCTGAGATTATTCAAGAGACGTTTGCGGGCATTCCCGGTGTGCAGAGCGTGTCTGACCAGCGCAGCCTGCTCGATCGCATCTTCTTGTTCCTCGGGGTCGCAAGCTACACCGCCATCGCGATTGCTGGGCTCATGCTCGTCGCCGCGATGCTGCTCATCTCAACGACGATCAGGCTCTCTGCCTACTCGCGCCGCCGCGAGATCGGCATTATGCGGCTGGTCGGCGCGTCGAACAGGTTCATTCAAACACCGTTCATTCTCGAGGGCATCATCGCCGCCCTCATCGGCGCGGTGCTTGCAGGGGCCGCGTCGGTCGCAATCGTCAAGTTCTTCGTACAGGGGTTCTTGGTAGCCGAGGTGCCGTTCACCAGTTACATCACGGTCGAGCAGGCGCTCGTTGTGCCGCCGATTCTGCTCGCCCTCGGCGCGCTCCTGTCGGCAATCGCCGCGAAGATTGCGATCGCAAGATACCTGCGCGTCTAGTGTGCCAGGCCGCGATAGGCTGGTGAGCTAGCGCCGGATCCCGGGGTGCGATGCATCGCACCCCCGGGATCCGGATCATGCGGCAGACGCCGCAACCAAGACCCGCGAGGAAGGACGTGACCGTGCCCAAGGAGACCGGTGAGAAGCTGATCGCTTCGAACAAGAAGGCTCGGCATGAGTACCACATCATCGACACCTATGAGGCGGGGATGGTGCTCACCGGTAGCGAGGTGAAGTCGCTGCGTATGGGGCGCGCGTCGCTCGTTGACGGCTACGTCTTTATTGATCGCGGTGAGGCGTGGCTCGACACCGCCTACATTCCCGAGTATTTAAACGGTTCGTGGACCAACCATGCGCCCAGGCGTAAGCGCAAGCTGTTGCTGCACAGGCAGCAGATTGACAAGCTCTACCAAAAGACGCGTGAGGGCGGCATGACGATCGTGCCTCTGCGACTGTACTTTTTGAACGGTCGAGTCAAAGTAGAGATTGCGCTTGCCAAGGGCAAGAAGGAGTACGACAAGCGGCAGGTGCTGCGCGAGCGGCAAGACACCCGTGAGGCTGAGCGAGCAATGCGCCAGCGTAACCGCACGGGGGAGTGACGCGCGATTTTATCGCCTGCCCGGCGTGTACGCATTCAAAAGTGTTAGCATGGAGACACCGGCCAGTGGCCGGCCCCACAACTCCATAGCGCGCAATGTGAATGCTCCTGGCTGTACCCGCTTTGCGGGGCAGATTTCGGGGCCGATCGGTTTCGACACGTCGATTTGAGACTGTGAGAAGCGGGTCGAGGACGCGAAGTTATCTCGTAAACGCCCTTCGCAAAACAATAGGTGCAACTTCTAAGCGCACCGACTTCGCTCTCGCTGCCTAAGCACGAGACCGAGTCCGTCAGGCCGGGTTCGCCTCCGCCCCGGTTTCTGGCGTCATTTAGGAGGCTTGCTGGCACGTCGCGTCTCAGGGCGTGCCGGGACTTTTTCTGAGGCTGGGCTCGTCGCACTAGCTGTTCGTGGCAAAGAGCGGAGCCGAGTAGAACGATTTCACGAACTACACCCGTAGAAGGCATGGAATCATCGAAGTGGACCGGGGTTCAATTCCCCGCGGCTCCACCGGAGTTCACACTGCGCGCTGTGGCGTTGCTTGTAGGCTGAAGCACTATGAAGCGCGTTGTCGTTGTGGTGTTAGAGGGCGCGAAGCCGCTCGACGTTGGGATCCCGGCGCAGGTGTTCGCCACCCGCGCGAGCATGCCGTACTCAGTCGAAGTGTGCGGGGTGCACCCGGGGCTTATTGCAGGCGGTGACGGCCTCTCGTACCATGTCGAGCACGGCCTTGAAGCGCTTGCAGATGCCGATCTCGTCTTTATACCGGGGTATCGTCGGCCCAACACGGAGCTTGCGCCGCCAGAGCTGTTGGCCGCATTGCGGGCCGCTCATGCGCGCGGGGCGCGCATTGCGGCTATCTCTACCGGCGCGTTTGCGCTCGCTGCTACGGGGCTGCTCAACGGGCGACGGGCGACGACTCACTGGCACTACTCGCACGCGCTGGCAGAGCAGTTTCCAGAAGTGCGGGTCGACGAGCGTGTGTTGTTTGTTGACGAGGGTTCGGTGCTCACGTCGGCGGGGGCTGCGTCAGGTATCGACCTGTGCTTGCATATCTTGCGCCAGGAGGCTGGCATGGCGGCGGCGAACCATGCGGCCAGGCGGCTCGTGGCCGCACCGTACCGCAGCGGTGGTCAGGCGCAGTATGTGCCGCAGAGCGTGCCAGAACCGCACGGGGAGCGGTTCACGCGCACCCGGCAGTGGGCGCTCGAGCGTCTGGGGGAGCCGCTGTCGATCGAGGCGCTCGCCGAGAACGCGGTGGTGTCGCCGCGCACATTTGCGCGGCGGTTCCGTGACGAAACGGGATACACACCCATGCAGTGGGTGATGCGGGCGCGGGTCGACCGTGCGCGCGAGCTCCTCGAAGAGACTGAACTCGGCGTTGATGCGATCTCGGCGATGGTGGGGCTCGGCACCGCGACGAATCTGCGGCGGTACTTTCGGCGGGTGCTGGGCACAACACCATCAGAGTACCGACGGGTATTTTCGCGCGAATCGGCTGCCGTTCACCGGGGAGATGCGGGCGTTTTGAGCTAATCAACCCGCATGTCGGGCGTGTTGGCAGTATTCGTTTGAACTGTGGCATTGCTGCCACTGTTCGCGGGGCATTCGATCGACGATGCTGGAGATAGTTAAAGATGTCTCGCGTTGAAAGGGAACAGTTTCATGACTGGTCGAGTGGCTATTAATGGGTTCGGGCGAATCGGGCGCGGTGTGCTGCGTGCAATGCTCGAGCAGGGGAGCGACCTCGAGGTTGTCGCGATTAACGACCTGACCGATCCGGCCACGCTGGCTCACCTGCTGGCGCGTGACAGCGTTTACGGCAAGCTGTCTGAGACTGTTTCGGTCGACGGTGACGAGCTGGTGGTCGGTGACCGGCGCATCAAGATCCTCGCTGAGCGCGACCCCGCAAAGCTGCCCTGGGGTGAGCTGGGCGTCGACGTCGTGCTCGAGTCGACGGGGTTCTTCACCTCGAAGGAGGGTGCACACAAGCACATCGAGGCGGGCGCCAAGAAGGTGCTGGTGTCGGCTCCTGCTGGCGGCGCAGACCTGACGGTTGTCGTCGGCGTCAACGATGACCTGTATGACGCGGCCGAGCACACCATCGTGTCAAACGCATCGTGCACGACGAATGCGCTTGCGCCGCTTGCAAAGGTGCTTGACGACCTCGCTGGTATCGAGCACGGCTTCATGACTACCGTGCACGCCTACACGGGTGACCAGCGTCTCGTCGACGCACCCCACGGTGATCTGCGCCGTGCCCGCGCGGCGGCGCTCAATGTGGTGCCGAGCTCGACCGGTGCTGCGAAGGCGATTGGGCTGGTGCTGCCCAGCCTCGACGGCAAGCTCTCGGGCGACGCGCTGCGGGTGCCGGTGCCGGTGGGGTCGATCGTGGAGCTCAACGCTACGGTCTCGCGCGAGGTGTCGCGTGACGAAGTACTCGCGGCCTACCGTGCCGCTGCTGATGGCCCGCTGGCGGGAGTGCTTGAGTACTCGGAGGAACCGCTCGTGTCGAGCGATATCGTCGGCAACACACACTCATCGATCTTCGACTCAGAGCTGACTCGCGCCGAGGGTAAGCACGTAAAGGTCGTCGCCTGGTACGACAACGAGTGGGGCTTCTCGAACCGTGCGGTGCAGGTGCTCACGCGCCTGGCTGCCTAGCTCGTCAGAAAGGGGCGTCTCGCGGTCTTCCGCGAGGCGCCCCTTTCGCGTCGCCGCCGTGCGGGTGCCCACTATGGGGAGCTCGCGTCAAATATGCGCGACTACTTCCGCTTATGAGTAGGACTTAAGCGGAACTAGTCGCGCATATTTTCGGGTATCGGGCCGTACTTCGATCGCCACGTTGGCTGACGTGGGGGTCAGTGCTTTAGGCCGCGGGCCGTCGCAGCCGAGCCGCGAGCGCGGCAATCGCACGCCAGCCGAGCAGAAACACGGCGAGCGTCCCTGTCGCGACCAACACGAACGGTAGTGCCGTTCCTGAGCCGGTGGCGAGACGCAGCAGCATGCCGATGGCGACGGTGCCGAGCCACACGGGTACACCCGTGCGCACGATCGCGAGCGGTCGGCGGAAGGCGAGAGTCATCAGCCACATGATGGCGAGGCCCGCCAGAAACGGCCAGGCCGTCTGCCCGAGCCCCAGCAGGCTCGCATCCCGTGCGTGCTCCGAGCGTCCGAGGGCTGCAAACAGTACAACCAGTGCGATGTCGCAAGCGGCAGCGAACGTGATGGTGAGAAGTGCGGGGCGCCCGGGGCGCGCAGCGGGTGTCTTGGCCATGGTGCTCCCTTTTTACGCGCGTGCGTTCTTGATCGTTGTGAGTACCGCCTCGTGCACCGCACCGTTTGTGGCGAGTGAGCTGCCGTTCCACGCGCTTTCGGCGCCGTTGATGTCGGTGAAGCGCCCGCCCGCTTCGCGTACGATCGGCACGAGCGCGCTCAGGTCGTACGGCTTCACGTCAAACTCGGCGACGATGTCCACCAGGCCCTCTGCGAGCAGCATGTATGACCACATGTCTCCGTACGCGCGATCGCGCCACACCGTGCGGCTGAGCGCGATGAGGGGTTCAAGGTATCCCTCCTCGTCCCACTGGGCGATGCTCTGAAAGCTGAGTGAGGCGTGCTCGAGATCTTTGACACCCGAGACGCGCAACCGGCGCGGCGCATCGCCCCGCTGCTGCCCCCAAGCGCCGCTGCCCAGCTCTGCCCACCAGCGCGCTTCAAACGCCGGCGCCGAGACCACTCCAACCGTCGGCACTTCGTCCACCTCAAGTGAGATGAGCGCCGCCCAGTTGGGTACGCCACGCAAAAAATTTGAGGTGCCATCGATCGGGTCGATGACCCACCGGCGCGAGCCCCGGTCGCTGCGTCCTGACTCTTCGCCAAAGAAGCTATCGTTCGGACGTTCCTCCTCGATCCGGCGCCGGATCGCGGCCTCGACTGCCTGATCTGCGTCGGTGACGAACGTGCGATCTGGTTTGGTTTCGATCGTAAGATCTGCGGCACGAAACCGGGGGAGGGCGATCGAGTCAGCGAGATCGGCGAGCTCGAGTGCAAATTTGAGATCTTCAGAGTGGGTGAAGTGCTGGGCAGTCATCGGCCATGCTTTCCATTAGCGAAGAGTGAAATAACTCGTGGATACGCGAAAGGCCCGACTGTAACAGTCGGGCCTTTCTCATTCTGTACACCCCCCGGGACTCGAACCCGGAACCCATTGATTAAGAGTCAATTGCTCTACCATTGAGCTAGAGGTGCTTACCGCTGCTGGGCTGTGTGAAACTCTGTGTTTCTCTCTGCCGCGGCAACAAGAATTACTTTAGCACGGCCCTGCGCGGGCTAAAAACTTGACGCATTCGCCCGGGCGTGGCGGGCGGTAACTTCGTTACGAGAACTGGCGTGAGCGGGGTTTGCGTACGAGGAAGCAGGCCGCGACAGCGACCGCCATGATCGAAGCAACCATCACTGCCAAGCGTGCGGTATCGGCGTCGCCGGGGTGTGTGAAGCTCAACTCCGTCACAAGCAGAGACACGGTGAACCCCACGCCGGCGAGCGCGCCCACCCCAATCAGCTCGCGCCACTTCACTGCCGCGTCTAGCTCGGCGCGAGTAAAGCGGGTGAGTAGCCACGTAGTAAGCGCAATGCCAACCGGTTTGCCGACCACGAGCCCAAGCATCACGCCCACGGCGATCGGGTCGAACGGAAAGTTCGATTCTCCGCCGACGGCAACGCCCGCGGCAAAGAATGCAAACAGGGGAACGGCGATGCCCGTCGAGAGCGGGCTGAATCGGTGCTCAAACGCTTGGGCAAGGTCGGTGTTGCGGCGGCCAGAGACAGGAACAATGAATGCCAGTACGACGCCGGCGATGGTGGCGTGAATGCCCGAAGCGTGAAACAGTGCCCAGACAACAATGCCGAGCGGCAACATGACGAGCCAGGGGATCCACGTGCTGCGCGCGAGGCGTGCCGGGAATCGGTGCGCGAAGAATGCGTACAGTGCGAGCGGTACGAGCGAGAGCGCGAGTGGCAGCAGGTTGATCTCGGCGGTGTAGAAGATGGCAATGATGGTGATTGCGATGAGATCGTCGACAACGGCGAGCGTGAGTAGAAACACGCGCAGTGCGGGCGGAATGCGCGGTGCAAGGAGCCCGAGTACGGCCACCGCAAAGGCGATATCGGTCGCGGTGGGAATGGCCCAGCCGTGTGCGCCGGGGCCACCCGAATTCACCGTTGTATAAATGAGCGCGGGTACGATCACGCCACCAAAGGCGGCCACGACGGGCACCACGGCTGTCGAGAACTTGCTCAGTGCACCAAATGCAAACTCACGCTTGAGTTCGAGGCCCACCATAAAGAAGAAGATTGCGAGCAAACCGTCTGCCGACCACTGGCCAAGCGACAGATTGAGGTGCAGCGCCTCGGGCCCCACTCGGGTGTCACGCAGAGCAAAGTAGCCGTCTGCCAGCGGGCTGTTTGCCGCCAAGAAGCCGATCAGCGCCGCGACCATGATGATCACACCGCCCACGAGTTCAGCGCGCAGCAGTCTGCTTACGCGGGCGGCTTCTCGTTTATTGACGAGCGCCAGAATGCGGCGTGTGCGGCCGCGATTGCTGGGAGCTGTGGGGGAGTGGTGGGGGTGTGACATAGGGCACCTTCGCGTTTTACGGGTTGCTGAGCGACTTCGTCGACCAGACTTCCCGACACACCAGTGAACAGCATAACGGGTATGTCGCGATAGATGCTTGGTGAAAAGTGAGTGCTATTCGCGTTCGAGTTCGCGATCTTGCTCTTGCATGGCGACGCTCGCGATCGCGAGCGTGAGGCCCGCGGCCCACGTTCCCCAGACAAGCAGCCGGCGCCAGTCGCGCGGCATGGCGGAGGTTCTCTTGGCGGCGCCAATTGCGCCGAGAGCGGCGCCGATGACGGCTGGGCTGGTCACAAACTTGCCGATCTGCACGGATCCTCCTGGGGGCTCGTCATCCATACGCGAAGATGCGCGTGCGATCAGCCTACCCGCTAGATCATGTCGGGCACTCGAACTGCGCGGTGTGCGATACCCTGGTCTCAAGGCCCGATTGTGGGCGTGGTTTTGTTATGGGCGTTCGAGAGCGCCCACCTGAACTTAAGGAGAGGCCAGAACATGGCGAAAGAGAACACCCAGGCGCTGTTCGAGGAGAGCTCGCGCGGCGCGGTGAGCGCGATCACAGCCGTGTTCTTCGTGCTGTCCTTCGTGCTGTCCATGGGCGGCATTGTGTTGATGAGCTACGGCTTCAACGTCACGCTTGGTTCAGTGACCGAGCTTGCGATGTTCGCGGGTGGCCTCGCCGCTACGACGATCGGCTTCGCGCTTCCCTTTACGGTGCTGCCCAAGATTGGCAAGTAACGCACTGAAGTAACAGCGCGTAACACGCGACACGATGCCGGGGCCCTTCTGGGGCTTCGGCATCAGTCATTTCTGCGGGCCTCGCCGGTACGTGATCGGGGCGGCATCGCTAAGGGCATAGACTGGCGACATGGCAGAGATTGACATGAAGCCGCGAAGTCGCGACGTCACAGATGGAATCGAAAAGGCTGCAGCGCGAGGCATGCTTCGCGCGGTAGGTATGGGCGACGAGGACTGGGATAAGCCGCAAATCGGTATTGCCAGCTCCTGGAACGAGATCACCCCGTGTAACCTCAGCCTCAACCGCCTCGCGCAGGGTGCCAAAGAAGGCGTGCACGCGGGCGGTGGCTATCCCATGCAGTTTGGCACCGTCTCGGTGTCTGACGGCATCTCGATGGGGCACGAGGGTATGCACTTCTCGCTCGTGTCGCGCGAGGTTATCGCCGATTCGGTCGAGACCGTCATGATGGCTGAGCGCCTCGACGGCTCGGTGCTGCTCGCCGGTTGCGACAAGTCGCTCCCCGGCATGCTGATGGCCGCGGCTCGCCTCGACCTCGCATCGGTATTTCTCTACGCCGGATCAATTGCGCCGGGCTGGGTGAAGCTTTCCGATGGTACCGAGAAGCAGGTCACTATTATCGACGCGTTTGAGGCCGTGGGTGCCTGCGTCGCCGGCACGCTCAGCGAAGAAGATCTGAAGCGGGTCGAGTGCGCAATTGCTCCCGGTGAGGGAGCGTGCGGTGGCATGTACACCGCGAACACCATGGCGTGCGTGGCCGAGGCACTCGGCATGAGCTTGCCCGGATCGGCGGCCCCGCCCAGCGCTGATCGCCGCCGCGACTACTACTCGCACCGCGCGGGTGAAGCCGTCGTGAACCTGCTGCGCAAGGGCATCACCTCGCGTGACATCCTCACAAAAAAGGCGTTTGAAAACGCGATCACCGTTGCGATGGTGCTTGGCGGTTCGACCAACGCAGTGCTGCACCTGCTGGCGATCGCACGCGAAGCCGAAGTTGAGCTCACGCTCGACGACTTCACGCGTATCGGCGCGGTCACGCCGCACCTCGCCGACATGAAGCCCTTCGGTCAGTATGTTGCCGAGGACTTTGACCGTGTGGGCGGCATGCCCGTGATCATGAAGGCGCTGCTTGACGCGGGCCTGTTGCACGGTGACGCGCTGACCGTGACCGGCAAGACCCTTGCCGAGAACATTGCCGAGCTTGATCCGGCACCGATCGATGGCAAGGTGATTCGCAAGCTGGACGACCCGCTGCACGCCAACGGCGGTCTCACTATTCTGAGCGGTTCGCTGGCGCCCGAAGGTGCTGTCGTGAAGACGGCAGGCTTCGACCTTGAGCAGTTTGAGGGGCCCGCGCGCGTGTTTGAGCGTGAACGCGCCGCGATGGACGCGCTCGAGGCGGGCGAAATTAACAAGGGCGATATCGTCGTCATTCGCTACGAAGGCCCCAAGGGTGGCCCAGGTATGCGCGAGATGCTGGCCATCACCGCGGCCATCAAGGGCGCGGGGCTCGGAAAAGATGTACTACTATTGACGGACGGACGATTCTCAGGCGGCACAACCGGCCTGTGCATCGGCCATATTGCACCGGAATCCGCTGATGGCGGTCCGATTGCACTGGTGCGTGACGGTGACCTGATTCGGGTTGACATCACCCAACGAACGCTCGACTTGCTGGTAGACCCCGCTGAGCTTGAGGCCCGCAAAGAAACTTGGGCCCCGCTTCCCCCGCGATACACGCGCGGCGTTCTCGCTAAGTACGCCAAGCTCGTGCATTCCGCGTCAGAGGGCGCCATTACGGGCTAGTCCTCTCGGTGTTGCGGACGCATGACACTCATGTGACCGCAACACTGTACGCGCGCAAGCCACTTCCAGACGAAAGAAAGCAATGACCTCGGATTCGAGTGCAACTCCACCCATACCCGACGCGCGCGGTGAACGCATGAACGGTGCTCAGGCTGTCGTACGCAGCCTCGAAGCTCTCGGCGTCACCGATGTCTTCGGTCTTCCTGGCGGCGCAGTGCTGCCGCTGTACGACGCGCTCATGGACGCAGCCAAGCTGCGCCACGTGCTCGTGCGTCACGAACAGGGCAGCGGCCACGCTGCCGAGGGTTTCGCGAGCTCCAGCAACCGTGTAGGCGTGTGCATCGCCACCTCGGGCCCCGGCGCCACGAACCTCGTCACCGCCATCGCCGATGCCTACATGGACTCGGTGCCGATGCTTGCGATCACCGGTCAGGTGTTCTCGCACCTCATGGGCACCGACGCCTTCCAAGAGGCCGACATCGTGGGCATCACGATGCCGATCACCAAGCATTCCTTCCTCGTAAAGAAGGCCGAAGACATTCCTGGCGCCATCGCGGCGGCCTACCACCTGGCCTCTTCAGGGCGCCCCGGCCCCGTGCTCGTGGACATCACGAAGGACGCGCAGGAGGGCATGCTCGACTTTGTGTGGGATCCCCGCGTGGATCTCGCGGGCTACCGCCCCATCACAAAGGCGAACAGCAAGCAGATTCAAGCCGCGGCAGAGCTCATTGCACAGGCCGAGCGGCCCGTGTTTTACGTGGGTGGCGGCGTTGTGCGCGCAGGGGCTGCAGACGAGCTGAAGCAGCTCGTTGAGCTCGTGGGTGCGCCTGTGGTGACCACGCTCATGGCGCGCGGTGTGTTCCCAGACTCACACCCGCAGCACATGGGTATGCCGGGCATGCACGGTACCGTTCCCGCAGTGCTGGCGCTGCAGGAGGCCGACCTGCTCATCACCCTCGGTGCACGGTTTGACGACCGTGTGACCGGCAAGGCGGCACTGTTCGCGCCCGATGCAAAGGTGATCCACGCCGACATCGACCCCGCCGAGATTGGCAAGATTCGTGCGGCCGACGTGCCGATCGTGGGCGACGCTGCAGAGGTGATTTCTGACCTTATCGCGGCTGTTACGACGGCGAAGGTGTCGCGCGAGTTCGCCGACACCTCAGCCTGGTGGGAGCGATTGAACGGGCTTCTCAAGACTTACCCGTTGGGGTATCAGGAGACGACCGACGGGCTGCTGTCACCCCAGTACGTGATTCAGCGCATCGGCGAGCTGACGGGCCCCGAGGGCATCTACGCCGCGGGTGTCGGGCAGCACCAAATGTGGGCGGCGCAGTTCATCAAGTATGAGCGCCCGCACGCCTGGCTCAACTCGGGCGGTGCTGGCACCATGGGGTACTCGGTGCCCGCTGCGATGGGTGCGAAGGTTGCTGAGCCGGATCGTCACGTGTGGGCGATCGACGGTGACGGCTGCTTCCAGATGACCAACCAGGAGCTCGCCACGTGTGTGGTGAATAATATTCCGATCAAGGTTGCGGTCATCAACAACTCGTCGCTTGGCATGGTGCGCCAGTGGCAGACTCTCATCTATGACGGTCGCTACTCAAACACCGAGCTCAACACCGGTCATGGCTCGCAGCGTGTGCCCGACTTTGTGAAGCTTGGCGAGGCCTACGGCTGCTTGGCGATTCGCGTGGAGCGCGAAGAGCAGGTCGACGAGGCAATCAAGTTGGCACTCGCAACGAACGACCGCCCCGTCGTGATCGATTTTGTGGTGAGCGCCGACGCCATGGTCTGGCCGATGGTGCGCCAGGGCACGTCGAACAGCGACATCCAGTACGCCCTCGAACACAGCCCCGAGTGGGAGGAAGAGTAAACCATGTCACGTCACGTACTCAGCCTCCTCGTAGAGGACAAGCCGGGCCTATTGACCCGTGTAGCCGGGCTATTTGCACGCCGCGGCTTCAACATCGAGTCCCTCGCTGTTGGCCCCACCGAAATGCACGGTCTGTCGCGCATCACGGTCGTGGTCGACGAAGACGAGACGCTACTTGAACAGGTCACGAAGCAGCTCAACAAGCTCGTCAACGTGATTAAAGTGGTCGAACTTGATGCCACGAGTTCGGTGCAGCGCGAACACGTTCTCATCAAGGTTCGTGCAGATAACCAGTCACGGTCACACGTGCTTGAAGCGGTCAACCTGTTTCGGGCGCGGGTCGTCGATGTGGTGCCCGATGCCCTCACGATCGAGGTCACGGGTGACACCGGCAAGATCGAGGCCTTTCTGAAAGTGCTCGAACAGTACGGCATCAAGGAGATCGCCCAGTCGGGTCTGATCGCCATGGGCCGTGGTTCGAAATCGATCACCGAGCGCGTCTTCAAAAACTGACAGCCGGCGAAGCCAGCTGTCATCCTGCGCTCGCGAAGCGAGTCGCAGGATCCACAAACCAATTCACTTTTCAAAACCCCCAACATAAGGAGAACCCCGTGGCAGAGATGTACTACGACGCCGACGCCGACCTGTCGATCATCCAGGGCAAGAAGGTAGCCGTCGTTGGCTACGGCTCGCAGGGTCACGCGCACGCAATGAACCTGCGCGACTCAGGCGTCGAGGTTGTTATCGCGCTCAAGGAAGGCTCGAAGTCGATCCAGAAGGCCGAAGAAGCTGGCTTCACCGTTAAGACGGTGGCTGACGCGGCCGAGTGGGCCGACCTCATCATGATCCTCGCCCCCGATCAGCACCAGCGTGCGATCTACAACGAGCAGATCAAGGACAAGCTGACCGCGGGCAAGACCCTCGCGTTTGCCCACGGCTTCAACATCCGTTTCGGTTACATCGAGGCTCCCGAGGGCGTCGACGTGATCCTCGTTGCTCCCAAGGCCCCCGGCCACACCGTGCGCCGCGAGTTCGAGGCTGGCCGTGGTATCCCCGACATCATTGCAGTCGAGGTTGACGCGACCGGCAACGCATGGAACATTGCACTGTCGTACGCGAAGGCGATCGGTGGCACCCGCGCCGGCGTCATCAAGACGACCTTCACCGAAGAGACCGAGACCGACCTGTTCGGCGAGCAGGCAGTGCTCTGCGGTGGCATGAGCCACCTCGTGCAGGCCGGCTTTGAGACGCTCACCGAGGCTGGCTACCAGCCCGAGATCGCCTACTTCGAGGTGCTGCACGAGCTCAAGCTCATCGTCGACCTGATGTGGGAGGGCGGCATCGCTAAGCAGCGCTGGTCGATCTCTGACACCGCTGAGTTCGGTGACTACGTCTCGGGCCCCCGCATCGTTGACGCGGGCGTCAAGGAGCGCATGAAGGAGGTCCTCACCGACATCCAGACCGGTGCGTTCGCGAAGCGTTTCATCGAGGACATGGACAACGGCGGTGTTGAGTTCCAGGCCATGCGCGCCAAGGAAGAGCAGCACCCCATCGAGAAGACCGGTGTTGAGCTGCGCAGCCTGTTTGCATGGCAGCAGACCGACGCCGACTACGTCGATGGTTCGGCTGCACGCTAAGCACTAGCGGGTACAAGGGCGCCTGGAAATCCAGGCGCCCTTTGCTGTCCCCGCGGTGCAGGGCTGGCTCTAACCAGCGCGCTTCGTGCGCGCTGTCGCCTGCGCGGTCCACGGGTCCTCGGGCCACGGATGTTTCGGGTACCTACCGCGCATCTCGCGCCGCACCTGTTGGTACGGCCCGCCCCAAAATGACCGCAGGTCATCGGTGACAGCAAGGGGCCGCCGCGCCGGTGACAGCAGATGAAACAAGACCGGCACGCGCCCATCAACAAGCCGAGGAGTCTCGGCCAGGCCAAACAGCTCTTGTAGCTTCACCGCGACCACGGGCCGGGCATCATCGAGGGCATACGTGATGCGCACGCGAGAGCCCGACGGCACCGCGAGGTGCTCGGGCGTGAGTTCATCGAGGCGCGCCGCTTCGGGCCACGGCAGTAGCCGGCGGAGCGCTTGCGCGAGATCGAGCCCCGCGAGCGCAGCGCCGGGGCGCAGCTTGGAAAGATCCGGCACGAGCCAGTCGTCGAGCCGCGTGAGCAGCGCGTCGCTGCTCACATCGGGCCAGGGCGCGCCGAGAACGCGGTGGAGCAGTGCGAGTCGCGCACGCAACATGTTCGCCCCCTCACCGAAGCTGAGCGTCTCGAGCCCCTCGGCGCGCAAGTGTGTGGTGTAGGCGGGCCCGATGTCGCTGGGCTCTGCGCGCACCGGGGCAGACGCGAGCACGATCGCGCCGAGCGAGCGCTCCTCACGCACCCGCAGCTTGCCGGCCTCGATCGTTGCGGCCCGCGAGGAAGTCAGGAGTCTGTGCGCCACGCGAGATGCGACCTCTTCGCTCAGGGGGGCCGCGAGGCGAATTACGGCGCCCGTGCCGTCGGCGGCGCGGCCCCCTGTCAGCTGCACCTCGTGTACGGCGAGCCACTCGTGTGCTGCGAGCTCGCTGCCCTCGGGCAGCGCGGCCCGCGTACCGCTCGCGAGCAGGTAACTGCGCGCGTGCTCACTCGTGCGGCGCGCAACCCACTCGGGGCGGCCGAGGGCGACGATGGTGCCTAGCGCCTCTCTTGCCGCTCCGGATCGGGCCGTGGTAGGAGCACCCGAGCCTTCGGTATGGGCCGCCGCGGCGTTCGATCCCCGGGTGCTCGAGCCGCCCGCGCGGGCAATGCGTTCGAGACGCTGTACCTCGCGCTTCCAGCGAGGCGCCCCCGGGTGCCGCCCGGCGCGCAGCGCGCGCAACAGCTGAGGCAGATCGGCGTGCGGATCACGGTGGTCGTCAGAAACCGCGGCCACTACCTCGGCCGCGAGTCGCGGGTCATGCACCGCCCGCGCTCCCTCGGTGAGGGCGCGGGCCGAACTTGCGCCGACCGGCAACAGCGCGACCGCGCGGCCCGCCGCTGTCGTGTACCCCGCGTCGTCGATCAGATCGAGCGCACGCAGTGTGCGCGCAGCTTGGCGTATGGCGGCCTCGGGCGGGGGTGTCAAAAGCGCAAGCCCCGCCGCCTCGGGCGTACCCCACGCCGCCAATAGGAGGGCCGCATCGGTGAGGTCTGCCGAGGCGATTTCGGGCTGGCCTGCCTGGCGCATGTGCGCATACTCGGCTTCAGAATACGCTCGCACGACGCGCCCGGGACCCTGGCGGGCGGCGCGGCCCGCACGCTGTTCGGCGCTTGCACGCGACGCGCTCACGGTTGTAAGCCCCGCCATGTCGCGCCCGCGATCGCGGCGCACCTCACGGGCGAGCCCCGCATCCACGACGAGGCGCACCCCGGGCACCGTCAGTGAGCTTTCGGCGAGCGACGTGCTGACGATGATGCGCGGTGGCTCTGCAGGGCCGCGGCCACGCACGGCCCGATCCTGCTCGCGCGCGGGCACCCGGCCGTGAAGCGGCAGGATCTCAGGGAAGGTTGCCCCTGATCCGGAGCTTGAACGTAGCAGCGCGACGAGATCGTCGACTTCACGTGCACCCGGCACGAACACGAGCGCGTCGCTGTGCGCGGGGTCGTGCGCATGGGCATCGCGCTGTGCCTTGAGCGTGACGTGGGCCAAGTGCGCGAGGTAGTCGCGCGTCACGCCGCGTTGATCGAGCCGTAAGCCAGCGAACGGTTCGTGGGTGACAGTGAGTGGATGCAGCACCGACGGCACCTGCACAACGGGGGCGCCGCCCAGCAGCTCAGACACGCTCGCAGCATCGAGCGTCGCAGACATTGCCACGACAATCAGATCATCACGTAGCGCGCGGGCTTCGGCTGCCATGCCGAGCAGCAGATCACCCTCGACCGTGCGCTCGTGCACCTCGTCGAGCACAATCGCTGCGACCCCCGGCAGCTCGGGGTTGTCAATGAGGCGCCGCAGCAGCACACCGGGAGTGACCACCTCGACCCGGGTGCTGGCGCTCACGTGACGCTCGCCTCTCATCGTGACGCCCACCAGTTCGCCGAGCGGGGTGCCCGATAGCTCGGCGAGCCGGTGGGCGGCGGCCCGAGCGGCGATGCGCCGCGGCTGCGTGAGAATCACGCGCGGTATGGGGCCCGTATCAGCGGAAGCTGCCTGCGCGATCAAATTCGCCACGAGCGGGGGTACAAAGGTCGTTTTGCCCGTGCCTGGCGGGGCGGTGACGACGAATGCGCGGGCCGCCGCGGCGCGTTCAAGCTCTTGTTGGGCGCGTGAGACGACGAGTCCGTGGCCGATGCGGGCGAGGTCAAAGGGAAGCGCAGTCACCCAGCTAGCTTACGAGGCAGGGCACATGGCGCGATGTGTCGCGGTGTGTGGCGCGGTGCGTGGCGCGGTGGGTGGCGCGGTGCGTGGCGCGGTGGGGAAGGCATGCCGGGCTCGGCAGACTCAAAGATGAGTTTAGCTAGTGTGGTGATCGTGCGAAATAAGAACGATGGCGGGGCGCGCGAGAGCCGCCTTGTGAGCGGGTGGACTGTCGAGGGTGCTCCCGAACAGGCGAGTTCCGGGCCGGGGGCACCCGAGCAAGGGGCGACGCCCGAGCCGCTAGTGGCGGCGTTTGCTGCAGCTGAGCAGCAAACCGACGAATCGGGTGCGGGCGGGAGCGAACCTACGGGGGAGCGCGCGCAAATGTCGAACGCGACGCTCGTGGTGCTGGGGGTATTTGGTGGCATCTACCTGATGTACACGTGGGTCTGGTTTAGCTGGGCCGAGTACTACGCGAGCGCAAACGACCTCGTCGCCGCGTCGAGCGGATCGCTCGGCGGTGTGCTGCAGCAGATCGTGTTCTGGATCGCGCCGCTCGCGCCGATCGGATGGTTTTTCACCGCGCTACTGATGAACCGGGGTGCTTCGACGCTGCGGCTCGCGCTGTGGATCGTGCTGGGTGCGGTGGTGCTGGTGCCGCTGCCCATGATTATGTGGGGTGCATAATATGACACGCCGAATCATTTCTTGGGCCGTGTGGGCAATCATCACCGGCCTGTATGTCTACATGGTGGTAGCTGCCGTGGGCAACATCGTGCTGCTGCCCCAGATGGTGGCGAGCATTGGGGTATCGATAACCGGGGCTGGCTGGTTCTGGATGATATTTGGTGTCGCTCTGCCGCCGCTCGCGTATGCGCTCGCCCTCGTATTCGCCCGGCGCAGTGGCACCGCGGTGCGCTTACTCGCGCTCGCGACCGGGTTGTGCGCGGCCGCCGCGATTCAGCTTGAAGTGCTGCTGCTGGTGCCACAGTCGAGCTTCTTCGGCTAGTTTTGGGGCCGAATGCGTCGCTGCGTGACGCCGCGCGTCATCGTGCTGCCGCGTGAGACCCTAGAATGGAACCCCGGCCCGTGTTTGCACAGGCTGGGTACCCAATGCCGCTGACCCGAAGGATTCGCTTGATGTCTGCGCCGGTCGTGCTGATCGCCGAACAACTTTCGCCCGCTACCATCGCCGCACTCGGCCCCGACTTCGAGGTGGTGCACGTCGACGGTACTGACCGCGACGCGCTGCGCTCGGCGTTGGCCACGGCAAACGCCGTGCTTGTGCGCTCGGCAACACTGATTGACGCCGAGGCGCTCAGCTGGGCACCCCAGCTGCAGGTCATCGCCCGCGCTGGCGTGGGCCTCGACAACGTCGACATCAAGGCTGCCACGCAGGCCGGTGTGATGGTCGTCAATGCCCCGACCTCGAACATCATCAGCGCTGCTGAGCTGACGGTCGCCCACATTCTGGGTCTCGCACGCCACCTGCCGCGTGCGCACTCGTCGCTGTCAGAGGGACTTTGGAAGCGGTCGTCGTTCACCGGCACCGAGCTCTACGAAAAGACCGTCGGCATCGTCGGCCTCGGCCGAATCGGCGCCCTCGTCGCCGAACGTCTGCGTGGTTTTGGTGTTGAACTCATCGCGTTCGACCCCTACGTCACCGCAGTGCGGGCACAGCAGCTGGGTGTCGAACTGGTTTCGCTTGACGAGCTCGTAAAGCGCGTCGACTTCCTCACGATCCACATGCCGCGCACGCCTGAGACGCTCGGCATGATCGGCGCAGACCAGATGCGCGCGATGAAGTCGACCGCGTACGTTGTCAACGTAGCTCGCGGCGGCCTCATCGATGAGGCGGCGCTCGCTGACGCCCTCAAGGCAGGCGAAATTGCCGGAGCCGCGCTCGACGTGTTCATGCAGGAGCCTCCGGCCGATACCTCACTCACGGGTCTGCCGAACGTCAACGTCACCCCGCACCTGGGCGCTTCGACCGCAGAAGCACAGGAGAAAGCCGGTGTGTCTGTCGCGAAGTCGGTGCGCCTGGCACTCGCGGGCGACCTCGTGCCCGACGCGGTGAACGTCGCGGGCGGCGTGATCGATGAGTATGTGCGCCCCGGCCTGCCCCTCACCGAGAAGCTTGGCCAGGTCTTCGCGGGCCTCGCGGGTGCACCGATCGCCTCCCTTGACATCGAGGTGCACGGTGAGCTCGCTGAGCGCAACGTTGAGGCCCTGCGCCTGGCAGCCCTCAAGGGCGTCTTCTCGAAGGTGGTGAGCGATCCCGTTTCGTACGTGAACGCGCCGCTGATCGCTGAGCAGCGCGGCGTCGAGGTGCGATTCTCGAAGGACGCGATCTCAGAGAGCTACCGAAACGTCATCACGCTGCGTGGGGCGCTGACCGACGGCACTGCGATTTCGGTGTCGGGCACGCTCACCGGCCCCAAGCAGGTTGAGAAGATCGTTGAGATCAACGGCTACGAAATCGAACTGCCGATCCCAGAGCACCTGGTCGTGTTCAGCTACACCGATCGCCCCGGCATCGTTGCGGTATACGGCGGCATTCTGGGCGAGGCGAGCGTCAACATCGCGGGCCTGCAGATCGCGCGCGACGATAAGAAGGGCACGGCGCTGTCGGTGCTCGCGGTCGACGCTCCGGTTGAAGAACACGTCATCACATCGCTGCGCGCAGCGATTGGCGCAGAACGGATCCACACGATCGACGTCGACGCTCAGTAGCTCGTCCTCGTCGTAAACGGCACCGTCTCCCCGCATTCACGGGGTGGCGGTGCCGTTTTTCGTGCACAGTGATAGCCTGGTCTAGTGGGCAAAAGCCCACGGTACGACATTCGAGCGCGCAGGCTGCGGGCTGGTCTTCGGTGGTAGTTCCCTCTGTGATGCACGCTCCCAGGGTGGCCTTCTACTGAACATCAGCAGTGCGGCACACGCTGTAACCTACGCCGCGCGCTCACCCGAACAAAGGAGATCCCGTGGAGGGTCCTGAAATCAAGTTCGCCGAGACCGTTCTCGACAACGGCCGCTTTGGCAAGCGTACGATCCGTTTCGAAGCCGGCCGTCTCGCGCAGCAGGCGCAGGGCGCGGTTGCCGCGTACATCGACGAAGAAACCATGCTGCTGTCGGCCACCAGCGCGTCGAAGAACCCGAAGGATCACTTCGACTTCTTCCCGCTGACCGTTGACGTCGAAGAGCGTTCATACGCCGCGGGCAAGATTCCCGGCTCGTTCTTCCGTCGCGAGGGTCGCCCCTCGACCGAGGCGATCCTCGTCTGCCGCCTCATCGACCGCCCGCTGCGCCCGTCGTTCGTTGACGGCCTGCGCAACGAGGTGCAGATCGTTGTGACCGTCATGTCGATCGCTCCCGGTGAGTTCTACGACGCGCTGGCGATCAACGCTGCAAGCGCCTCGACCCAGATCTCGGGTCTGCCCTTCTCAGGCCCCATTGCCGGCGTGCGCCTGGCACTGATTCCCGGCTCGGGCGACAACGCAGACCAGTGGGTCGCGTTCCCCAACGCCGAGCAGGTGGGCGAGGCAGTGTTCGACCTGATGGTCGCTGGCCGCGTCGTCACCAAGGCAGACGGCACCGAAGATGTCGCGATCATGATGGTCGAGGCTGAGGCAACTGAGGGTTCATGGAACCTCATCAAGGCTGGCGCTACCAAGCCCGACGAGGCGATCGTTGCCCAGGGTCTCGAGGCAGCTAAGCCTTTCTTGACCCAGCTCGTGAAGGCACAGGAGCAGCTCGCCGCACAGTCGGCAAAGGCCGTGCAGGAGTACCCCGTGTTCCTGCCCTACACCGACGAGGCATACGCCGCGGTGGCGGAGCTTGCTCAGGCAGAGCTCGAGAACATCTACCAGATCGCTGCAAAGCAGGAGCGTCAGGACGCCGATGACGCACTGAAGTTGCGCGTCAAGGAGGCTATCGCAGCCAAGGTCGCTGCAGGCGAGCTGGCCGCAGAGGTTGAAGCTCAGGTTTCGGGTGCGTACAAGGCGGTCACGAAGAAGGTCGTACGCGGCCGCATTCTCGCCGGTGGCAGCCGCATGGACGGCCGCGGCCTGCGCGACATCCGTGCGCTTGACGCAGAGGTTCAGGTCATTCCTCGCGTGCACGGTTCTGCGATCTTCCAGCGCGGCGAGACCCAGATCTTGGGCGTCTCGACGCTCAACATGCTCAAGATGGAGCAGCAGATCGACTCGCTGTCGCCCACGACCAGCAAGCGTTACATGCACCACTACAACTTCCCGCCCTACTCGACCGGTGAGACCGGCCGCGTAGGTAGCCCGAAGCGCCGCGAAATCGGCCACGGCTTCTTGGCAGAGCGCGCACTCGTGCCCGTGCTGCCGAGCCGCGAAGAGTTCCCCTACGCGATCCGTCAGGTGTCTGAGGCGCTGAGCTCGAACGGTTCGACCTCTATGGGCTCGGTCTGCGCATCGACCCTGTCGCTGCTCAACGCTGGTGTGCCGCTGCGCGCGGCCGTCGCGGGTATCGCTATGGGCCTCGTGTCTGACGAGGTCGACGGCGAGACCCGTTACGCCACCCTCACCGACATTCTCGGTGCAGAGGACGCGCTCGGCGACATGGACTTCAAGGTCGCTGGTACCTCGGAGTTCGTGACCGCGCTGCAGCTTGATACCAAGCTCGACGGCATCCCCTCTGACGTGCTCATCGGCGCGCTGGCGCAGGCCAAGGAGGCGCGCGACACGATCCTCGGCGTGCTGAACCAGGCGATCGACACCCCCGACGAGATGGCGCCCACCGCGCCCCGCGTCATCACGGTGAACATCCCCGTCGACAAGATCGGTGAGCTGATCGGCCCCAAGGGCAAGACGATCAACGGTATTCAGGACGCGACCGGCGCCGACATCTCGATCGACGACGATGGCACCGTATACATCGGTGCGGTTGATGGCCCGTCGGCTGAGGCTGCACGTGCGCAGGTCAACGCGATCGCTAACCCGCAGAACCCCGAGGTCGGCGAGCAGTATCTTGGCACCGTCGTGAAGAACGCCGCGTTTGGCGCCTTCGTGTCACTGCTGCCCGGCAAGGACGGCCTGCTGCACATCTCTGAGGTGCGCAAGCTCGTTGGCGGTAAGCGCATCGAGTCGGTCGACGAGGTGCTCTCGGTGGGCCAGAAGGTGCTCGTCAAGATCACCAAGGTCGACGACCGCGGCAAGCTCTCGCTCGAGCCCGTCATCGAGGAGCAGGCGGCAGACGCCGCTGACGAGGCTCCCGCGGCCGAGTAACCTCGCGCCGCGATCCGGCAGCTTGTGCCGGATCCGGATCATGTGTTCGCCCGCCGCACCCTTCGGGGTGCGGCGGGCGAACGTGATTGAGCGGTATGCTGCTCGCAACGACCGCGAGGAGTGTGCGATGCAGCTATACCGTGCGAGCGTGTGTGACACGCCAGTCAGCCCGTTTGCTGGGGGCGCGCTGCGCTCGGAGGAGGACGCGGGCCTACTTGTGCGCGATGGCGTGATCATCGATCGTGGGCCATTTGACGGCGTACGTGACAGGTGGCCGCGCGCCGAGGTGATCGAACTGCGCGGCGGGGTGTTGATTCCTGGACTCATCGACACCCACGTGCACTACCCGCAGGTGCGGGTGATTGGTGAGCTTGGACGGCCACTGCTCGACTGGCTCGATGCGTGCGCGCTGCCCGAAGAAACTCGGCTTCAAGACGTCGCTTACGCGCGCGAGATCGCGCACGAGTTTGTCGCGGGGCTGGTGCACGCGGGCACGACCACGGCGCTTGTGTTTGGCTCGCACTTCGCCGCCGCTACCGACGCGCTGTTTACTGAGGCGACGCGGGCGGGCCTGCGTATCACGGCGGGGCTCGTGACGAGCGACCGGGGGCTGCCCGGCGCGCTCCTGACAACGCCGGATCGAGCGCGCGCCGAAGCCGAGGCGCTCATCGCCCGCTGGCACGGTGTGGGCCGCACCCGCTACGCGGTGACACCGCGCTTCGCGCTGTCTGCCTCGGCGGAGCTGCTCGCCAGCGAGGGTGAGTTGCTCGCCGCCCACGAGGGACTCTTTTTCACGTCGCACCTCAACGAGAATGCCGCCGAGATCGACGTCGTCGCGGGGCTGTTTCCCGAGGCGCGAGACTACCTCGACGCGTACGACCGGGCTGGGCTGGTGGGGGAGCGCAGCGTGTTTGCGCACAACGTGCTCCCGAGCGAGGCCGAGCTGGCGCGCCTTGGCGGGGTGGGGGCCGCGGTTGCGCACTGCCCGACCTCGAACTCGTCGCTCGGCAGCGGCGTGTTTGCGTTTGGCAGGCACATCGACCACGGGGTGCGTGTGGCGCTCGGCACCGATGTGGGGGCGGGCACCGGGTTCTCACTTTTGAAGGAGGGGGCACAGGCGTACTTTATGCAGCGGCTTGCGCACGGCGGCGGGTTCGAGCTGTCTGCAGCGCACCTGCTGTATCTCGCGACGAAAGCCGGTGCCGAAGCGTTGGGGCTCACGGGAGACACCTCGGTACGGGTGGGCGAGCTTTCACAGGGGTGCAACTTCGACGCGGTGTGGGTGCGCCCCGAGGCGGGTTCGACGCTCGATGTCGGGCTGAAGCACGCCCCCGGGCCAGATGCGGCGATCGCACGAGTGTTCGCGCTCGGCACGCCCGCCGACATCGCGCGGGTGTGGATCCAGGGAGAGGAGACGCTGCGGCGATAGGCTGAAGTAATGCGCGAACCCATTCTTCTGCCCCTCGACCAGCCCGAACTCTCGGTTGACTTAAGCGGTGGCCTCGTACGCCGCACGGTGCACCCGAGCGGCTTGCGGGTGCTCACCGAACACATGCCCGGCGCCCGCAGTGCCACGATCGGGTTTTGGGTGGGGGTCGGCTCGCGTGACGAGCAGGCCGAGAACAATGAGGCCCCCGGTAGCCTCGGCTCCACGCACTTTCTCGAGCACCTGTTGTTCAAAGGCACGCCCACACGTGACGCGTTTGAGATTGCGACGAGCTTCGACCGCATTGGCGCCGAACACAACGCTCTGACCGCAAAGGAATACACCTGCTATTACGCGAAGGTGCGTGATGCAGACGTGACACGGGCCGTCACCGTGCTCACCGACATGGTCGCGAACTCGGTGATCGACGAGGGCGAGTTTGAGACCGAGCGCGGCGTGATTTTGGAAGAAATCGCGATGGCAGCCGACGACCTCGCAGACGTGGCGGGCGAGCGCCTGTTTGAGGCCGTGTTTGGCGAGCACACGCTCGGACGGCCCATCGGTGGCCACCCCGAGACGATTAAAGACGCTGTGCGCGACGACGTGATGCTGCACTACCGCGAGCGCTACGATCCGACCACTCTGGTCGTTACCGCTGCTGGTGCGGTTGACCACGACCAGCTTGTAGACCTGGTGCTCGAAGCGCTCAATGCGTCACCCGAGGAGCGGTGGCACACCGGTCGATCCGGCACGCCCGTGCGTCGTTCGCAGGCTGCGAGCAGCGTCACGCGCGGTGAGCGGCTGCACATCACCGAGCGGCCGAGCGAGCAGCTCAACCTCATGATCGGCGCCGAGGGACTGCAATCGAACGACCCGCGACGCTTCGCCTATGGGATCATGAACTCGGTGCTCGGCGGAGGCATGTCGAGCCGCCTGTTCCAAGAGATCCGTGAGAAGCGCGGTCTCGCTTACACCGCGTACTCGTTTGGTGCGAGCTACTCTGACGCCGGACTCTTTGGCATCTACGCGGGGTGCGCCCCCGAGCGTGCGCAGGAAGTGCTCGAACTCAGCCGCATCGAGCTGGGCCGCATGGCCGAGTCAGGCGTAACCGAAGAGGAGCTGGAACGCTCACTCGGTCAGATTGCGGGTTCATCGGCGCTCGCGCTCGAAGACTCTGATACGCGCATGGGGCGCCTCGGCCGCGCCGAAATTGGCGGCGGTGAGCTCTACGACCTTGACACCTCACTCGAGCGGTTCCACGCCGTCACCGCCGAAGATGTGCGTGCGATCGCCGCCGAGATCGCGTCGCGACCGCAGACCGTCGTCGCGGTCGGTGACGTGTCGCGGGCGGGTACCTTAGAAGCATGAGTGTTCGAGTAGCAGTTGCTGGCGCCACGGGGCGCCTGGGAACGTTAGTGTGCGAGGTCGTCGAAGCGACGCCCGGGTTTGAGCTTGTGGCGCGGCTGCGCAGCACGTCGGCCCCTGAAGACGGGGCGAACGCCGACCTGGTCGTCGATGTGAGCCACCCAGACGCGTCAGCTGGCATCGTGGAGCGTGCGCTCGAGCGTAGCCAGAAGGTGATCATCGGCACGAGCGGCTGGTCTGCCGACCGGCTCGCCGAGTTACGCACCCGGCTTGAGGCGACGCCCGAGGCCGGTGTCATTGTCGTGCCCAACTTCTCGCTGGGCTCGGTACTGGGCACGGCGCTCGCGCGCATCGCCGCCCCGCATTTTGATGCCGTTGAGATCATTGAGGCGCACCACCCGCACAAGGTTGATTCGCCCTCGGGTACTGCGGTGCGCACAGCCGAGCTGATGGCCGAGGCACGCGGCGGTAAGCCGACAGAGGCGCCGTTTGCCGAGCAGCCGGCGCGCGGGCAACTCGTCGCGGGAATTCCCGTGCACAGTCTGAGGCTCGCGGGCGTCGTAGCGAAGCAAGAAGTGCGGTTCGGTGGCCCCGGCGAAGTGCTTACGATCACACACGACACCCACTCGGGGGAGGCGTACCGCGCCGGTATTCACGCCGCGCTTCAGGCTGCCCCGGGCTGCACCGGTCTCACGGTCGGGCTTGACGCAGTGCTCGGACTCGGCGGCATCGCGTGATGAGCGCGCGGGCGCGGGCGATCGCGAGCGTCGCCCTCATGAGTGCGTTGCTTGCCCTCTACTTTGTGTTCACAGGGGTGCGAGCGGTAGCGCTGCTTGCCTCGGGCAGTATCGTGCCGGTGCTCATGGGGCTGGCGATGTTGATCCTGCCCCTCATTGGCGCGTGGGCGCTGTGGCGCGAGCTGCGCTTTGGGCAGCAAGCCACGGCCCTCGTCGACCGGCTTGCGGACTCGGGCGACCTGCCCGAGGAGCTGGCAGCGGCCCGCGAGGCGGGCACGCGGCCCGACCGAGACGCGCTCGACGCCTCGTTCGATCGCTACCGGGCTGCGGCCGAGGCGGCGCCGGATCAGTGGCAGTCGTGGGCGAGACTCGGGCTAATGTACGACGCCTGTGGCGACCGAAAGCGTGCTCGTGCAGCTATTCGACAATCGATATCGGTGGATTCTGGGAAAAATTGAGATGAATCACGCGCCGATTAGTATTTTGACGCCGAGATACATAGACTCGATCCCCGTACGAGAGTGGTTTTAGCGACGCGAGATTTTTCGCGCCAATAGTTCCCTCCACACTGGAGCATACGCGCGCAATAGGGCGCGCCAGAAAGCATGAAGTCACATGGCGAAATATGACCTAAATGCCCCGACACCGGAGACGCGAACGCTTGATTCGCACACCGGTATCAGCAAGAAGGGGCTCCCCTCGGGCACAGTGGGTGTGCTCGGGGCTCTTGTGATCGGTCTGTCGACCTGTGCCCCCGCATACACGCTCACCGCGGCCGTCGGCCCGGCCGCGAGCGAGGTGGGTTACCAGACTCCCGCGATCTTCCTCATGGGTTTCATCCCCATGCTGCTGGTCGCGATCGGCTACCGCGCGCTGAACTCGGCGATGCCGGACTCGGGCACCTCGTTCACCTGGGCATCGCGGGCGTTTGGCCCGTGGATCGGGTGGATGGCGGGTTGGGGGCTCATTGCCGCCACCGTGCTGGTGCTTTCGAACCTGGCAGGAATCGCGGTCGAGTTCTTGTTCCAGTCGATCAGTATTCTTGTGGGTGACCCGTCAATTGCTGAGCTCTCGGGTAACCGCTTTATCAACATTGCCGTGTGTCTCGTGTTCATGGCGATCGCGACGTTCATCTCCTACCGCGGCATGACTGAGACCAAGATCTTCCAGTACATCACCGTTGCGTTCCAGATGGCGATCCTGATCTGGTTTATCGTTGCCATGTTTGTGGGCGCAGCAGACCCCGCCAACAGCGAGGGTCGCATGCCAGAACTGTCGTGGTTTAACCCGCTTGAGGTGTCGAGCGTGAGCGCGTTTGCCGCCGGAATTGCTGTCTCGATCTTCGTGTACTGGGGCTGGGACACGGTGCTCACGATGGGCGAAGAGACCAAGCCTTCGAAGGGTCGACTGTCGACCGAGAGCAAGGCCGCAATGATTCTCGTGGGCATTCTCGTGGTCCTCTACGTGGGTACGGCGACAGCAACGGTCGCGTACGCAGGTCTGGGCGACGGGCCTACGGGACTCAACAACCCGAAGATTGCTGAGAACGTGTTTGCGGCGCTCGCGAACCCGGTGATGGGACCCGCAGCGATCTTGCTTTCGGTCGCGATCTTGGTGAGCGCGCTCGCATCGATCAACTCAACCGCGATTTCGCCCGCGCGCACCCTGCTCGCGATGTCGCACTATGGTGCGCTGCCGGCCGCGATCAAGAAGATTCACCCCAAGTACAAGTCGCCGCACGTAGCGCTGCTGCTGTCGGCTCTGGTCGCCTCGGCGTTCTACGCTGTGATGCGTTTCATCAGTGAAGACGTGCTGTGGGACACGATTACGGCGCTCGGCATGATGGTCTGCTTCTACTACGGCATCACCGCGCTTGCGAGCCCCTGGTACTTCCGCAAGACCGCCTTCAAGGAGGGCGTGGGGGGTGCATTCTCGAAGTTCATTCTGCCGGGCCTCGGCGGTGTGCTGCTGCTGGTTGTGTTCGTGCAGACGACGCTTGACAGCATGGACCCGGAGTTTGGTTCAGGCAGCAACATTGCCGGTGTCGGTCTCGTAGGGATCATCGGCGTGGTCGTGCTTGGGCTCGGTGTTGTGCTGATGTTTGTGCAGGCGCGGGTGGCGCCCGCGTTCTTCCGCGGTGATGTGCTGTCGAAGGCTGATGCCACGTCTGACACTTCTGCGATGGCGCTGTTCGACGACGGCCTAGGTTCGTAGGGTTCGTTTGTGAACGGGGGTGCAGCGCCATTTCGCGTGCTGCACCCCCGTTTTCGTCGTTATCCTGCGGGAGCTTGCTCCCTTCCGTCATCCTGCGGGAGCTTGCGACTCGCAGGATCCATGCGCTGGATGCGACTCGTTCCTCGCGCAGCATGACGGGGAGGGAGGCCGCGCAGCATGACGGGGAGGGAGGCCGCGCAGCATGACGGGGAGGGAGGCCGCGCAGCATGACGGGGAGGGAAGT
Organism: Leucobacter faecis; assembly: GCF_054456635.2. NCBI lineage: Bacteria > Bacillati > Actinomycetota > Actinomycetes > Micrococcales > Microbacteriaceae > Leucobacter > Leucobacter faecis. The sequence continues at coordinate 188,262 of NZ_JBTJEP020000002.1, read as the reverse complement.
CGCGCAGCATGACAGGGGGAAGGACACACAGGCACGAGGGGTAAACTCGCGGGGTGAGTACTCCCGAGATTCTGACCCCGTACGAAGACCTGCTGCGCGAGGTTCTCGAGCACGGCACCCCCAAGTCTGACCGCACCGGCACAGGCACACGAAGCCTCTTTGGGCGACAGATTCGGTTCGACCTCGCAGAGTCCTTTCCGCTCATCACGACGAAACGCGTGCACTTTAAGTCGGTCGCGGTCGAACTGCTGTGGTTCTTGCGCGGCGAGAGCAATGTCTCGTACCTGCGCGACAACGGCGTGACGATCTGGGACGAGTGGGCAGACGCGCAGGGCGACCTGGGCCCCGTATACGGGGTGCAGTGGCGTTCCTGGCCGACCCCCGCGGGTGAGCACATCGACCAGATCTCACAGGTGATCGAACAGATCCGCTCGAACCCCGATTCGCGCAGACTTATCGTGTCGGCCTGGAACGTCGCGGAGCTCGACCAGATGGCGCTCGCGCCCTGCCACGCGTTCTTCCAGTTTTACGTCGCTGACGGCAAACTCTCGTGCCAGCTATACCAGCGGTCGGCCGACATGTTTCTCGGTGTGCCCTTCAACATCGCCTCGTACGCGATGCTCACCCTCATGGTGGCGCAGCAGACCGGGCTCGAGCCTGGCGAGTTCGTGTGGACTGGCGGTGATTGCCACATCTACGACAATCACATTGAGCAGGTAGAGCGTCAGCTTGCCCGCGATGCGTTCCCGTACCCGAACCTGAAGATCACGCAGCGAGATTCGATCTTCGACTACGAGCTCGCGGACTTCGAGGTCGTCGGTTACGAACATCATCCCGGCATCAAAGCGCCGGTAGCGGTATAAGAGGGAGCGCGACAGGTGGCACGCACGAGGCTGGGTCTGATCTGGGCGGAGGCCCGCGGCGGTGTTATCGGTAAGGCCGGCACGATGCCCTGGCACCTTCCCGAAGACCTCGCACACTTCAAACGCACAACAATGGGTGCGCCCGTCATTATGGGACGCCGCACTTGGGAGTCGCTGCCAGGCTCCGTGCGCCCGCTGCCGGGGCGCCAAAACATCGTGGTCACGCGCAACAGCGCGTACGAAGCGCCCGGAGCCACTGTTGTGGCATCTGTCGAAGCGGGGCTGCGAGCCGCAGACGCGGCAAGCGACGGCGTCGCTGATCCGGTGATCTGGAACATCGGTGGAGCCGAGCTATTTGGTGCGTCCATCGCGGCGGCGACCGAGCTGGTCGTGACACGCATCGAGGCCGACATTGAGGGCGGCGATACCTATGCCCCCGCGATCGGCGAGGGCTGGCAGCTCGCCACGCGCGGCGAGCTCACCCGCTCGGTAACGGGCCTCGAGTTCCGGATCGAGCGCTGGCTGCGGTCCGGCTGAGCCCAGAATGGCATCGGGATCCGGAGCCTGGGCAGGAACACGCCGCGCGTACGGTAGCCTAGACGGGTGGCAACTCATGAGAACCCCTTCGGACAGGTACTGGTAGCGCTCGTTACGCCTTTTCAGGCTGACGGTGAGGTTGATTGGGCTGCCACCGAGAAGCATATAGACGAGTGCATTCGTAACGGTGCCGACGGCATCGTAGTGACGGGCACCACAGGAGAAACCAGCACGCTCACCGACCCCGAGAAGCTCAAGCTCGTCGAGGTCGCGAAGTCGGTTTCGGGTGGCCGCGCGAAGATCATCACGGGCGGTGGCTCAAACGAGACCGCACACGCGATTGAGCTCTACAAAGCGAGCGAGAAGGCTGGCGCAGACGGTGTCATGATCGTCACGCCCTACTACAACAAGCCGACCCAGGCGGGTCTACTGACGCACTTCCGCATGGTGGCAGACGCCACCGACCTGCCGGTCATCTTGTACGACATTCCGGGCCGCACCGGTGTGCCGATTGAGTACGAGACGATTCTGCGCCTCGCGAAGCACCCGAACATTCTGGCCGTCAAGGACGCGAAGGGTGATTTCAGCCAGGTCAGCCGTGTGCTCAACCAGACTGACCTCATGTACTTCTCGGGTGACGACGCGAACGTGCTGCCGCACCTCGCGATCGGAGCTACGGGCCTCATCGGTGTCACCGCGAACGTCGCTGCTGCACCCTACCGCGCGATCATCGACGCGGTGAACGCGGGCGATCTGCATACAGCACGCAAGGTGCACCAGCAGCTCGAACCGCTCGTGCGTGCGGTGATGACGCACGTTCCCGGCACTGTTGCCGCAAAATACATTCTTCACGGCCTCGGCCGTATTGGCAGCCCCCGGGTACGGCTGCCCCTCGTAGGGCCCGAAGAGTGGGAGGCCGCCCTCATTGAGGACGAGCTCGCGCTCATCAAGGACGTTCCGGGCGTCGACCTTTCAAACTTCAGGCCGGACCGCAATGCGGCTGCCGGCGGTGCCCTGCCCCAGATTGCAGGCACCACCCGCTAATAAACAGGAGGCCCCGTGCCCAACCCCCCTTACGCCCCTCCCGCTCTCGCGAAGGGCGCACTCCGCATCACTCCGCTGGGTGGTCTCGGAGAAGTAGGCCGCAACATGACGGTCTACGAGATCAACGGCAAGTTGCTGATCGTCGACTGTGGTGTGCTGTTTCCTGAGGAGCACCAGCCAGGCGTCGACCTCATTTTGCCTGACATCTCGAAGATTGAGCACCGGCTCAGCGACATTGTGGCGGTCGTGCTGACCCACGGCCACGAAGACCACATTGGTGCCGTGCCGTACCTGCTCAAGATGCGCGAAGATATTCCGCTCGTCGGTTCGAAGCTGACCCTCGCGTTTGTTGAGGCGAAGCTCAAGGAACACCGCATTCGCCCGAAGACTCACGTGGTGCGCGAAGACGAACACGCTAAGTACGGCCCGTTTGACCTTGAGTTCATCGCGGTGAACCACTCGATTCCCGACGCGCTTGCGGTCGCGATTCGTACCGAGGCTGGGCTGGTGATTGGCACTGGTGACTTCAAGATGGACCAGCTGCCGCTTGACGGCCGTATCACCGACCTGCGCGCGTTCGCGCGGCTCGGCGAAGAGGGCGTCGACCTCTTCATGACCGACTCCACGAACGCCGATGTGCCCGGGTTCACCTCTCCCGAGAAGAACATCGGACCCGTCATCGAACAGGTGATCTCGAAGACGCGCGGCAAGGTCGTAGTGGCGAGCTTCTCGAGCCACGTGCACCGCGTGCAGCAGGTGCTTGACGCAGCCTACGCGAACGGTCGCCGCGTCGTGCTGCTCGGCCGATCGATGGTGCGCAACATGAAGATTGCTGCCGATCTGGGGTACCTGACGGTGCCCGAGGGCGTTATCGTCGATCTGAAGAAGAGCGGCGACATTCCCGACCACCGCATCGTCTACATGTCGACCGGTTCACAGGGCGAGCCGATGGCGGTGCTCAGCCGCATGGTGAACCGCGAGCACCAGATCGAGGTCGGCGAAGACGACACCGTGATTCTTGCTTCGAGCCTGATCCCAGGTAACGAGACCAGCGTTTACCGCATCATCGACGGGCTCATCAAGCTCGGCGCAAACGTGGTGCACAAGGGCAACGCTAAGGTTCACGTTTCGGGCCACGCTTCGGCTGGCGAGCTGCTGTACTGCTACAACATTGTGCGCCCCAAGAACGTGATGCCGATTCACGGTGAACACCGCATGCTGGTCGCTAACGCAGCGCTCGCAATCGAAACCGGTGTGCCGCAGAACCGCACCGTGATCGCTGAAAATGGCACTGTTGTCGACCTAGTTGACGGCGTGGCACGTGAAGTGGGCCAGCTCGAGATCGATTACATCTACGTAGACGGCAAGAGCGTTGGTCGTGTCACTGACGACGATCTGCGTGACCGTCGCACGATGGCAGAAGAAGGCTTCATCTCGGTCGTGACCGTGGTTGAGACCACGCTCGGCCAGATCGTCTCGGGCCCCGAGATTCACGCCCGCGGCGTAGCAGAAGATGCCCGCGTGTACGACAAGATCAAGCCACAGATCGCTAAGGCCCTCGAAGACGCCATGAATGACGGTGTCACCGATCGCCGTGGCCTGCAGCAGGTCGTGCGTCGCACCGTTGGCCGGTGGGTCGGCACGAAGCTGCGCCGCAAGGCAATGATCGTTCCCGTCGTGGTGGTGGTGTAACGAGTGACCCGGATTCCCGGTACGGCCGGGGGCGTAAAGCCGAGCGACGTGATTGCTCGGCTTGCGACCCCGGCTGAGGTCGTTTCGTGGGATGCGCTTATCGCGCAGAACCCTGGCGGCGGCGAAGTATGGATGGGTGAGAGTTACCTTGCCCTGAAACGCGACGAGGGCCGATACCTCGATCGACGCGTGATCGTCGAACGACCGGGGCGGCCTCCCATCGCGGTCGGTGTGCTGGCGAAGCGTGTGCCGCTGCTCGGTGAGTGGTGGCACCTGCCGGCTGGTCCGGCTGGCGAAGACGTCGAATCGGTGATGGAGGCGGCTGAGGCGGTCGGCCGTCTTGCCCGTGCGCGGGGCGCATTCCTGGTAAAGATCGAGCCGCGGCTCGCGGTCGCGGCGTACCCGACTGCGGCAGGCGCGATCCGGAGCCGCGGTTTCATCGATACCGTACGCGTGATTCCGAATCCCTCCACCGTGCTCGTGAGCGTGGCCACTGACGCCGAACCCGGCACAGAACAGGCCGATAAGGAGCTGCTCGCGAGCCTCGGTAAGAAGGCACGCAACGCGATCAACCGGGCCGCTCGTGACGGCATCGTCGTGACCCGCGCAGCCGCGACCGATGAGGACTGCGCCGCGCTCTACCGGCTGCTGCAGGAGACCGCCGAGGGGCGGTTCGTGCTGCGCAGCGAACGGTACTACCGCGAATTCTGGCAGCGTTTTCAGCGCAGCGGTGACGGGCAAGTATTTCTTGCGCACCGTGATGGCGAGCTCGTAGCCGGCGCATTTGCGATGGGCCTCGGGCAGAAAACCACCTATAAAGACGGTGCGTCGGTGCGCGCAAAATCGGGCTACGGTGCATCGCATGCGCTGCAGTGGGAGGTGCTGCGCTGGGCGAACCAGCGGGGCGCATCGCTGCACGACCTGTGCGGCGCGCCACCCGCGAACCGCGCAGACGACAAAGCCCACCCGCTGCACGGTGTCGGCCAGTTTAAGCGGTCGTTTTCGGCCGAGATCACCGACTACCCCGGCGCATTTGACCTGCCGCTTAGGCCGCGGGCCTACGCGCTGTGGACGAAGCTCGGTGACCGCGTGATGCGCAGGCTGTCGCTCGCGCGCTGGAAGGATCCCTACTACTAATGGCCGCAGGAATCATGCGAGCGAGCGCGCTCATGGCCTCGGGCACGATGGTGTCACGCGTGCTCGGCCTCGCAAAGGCCATGCTGCTTGCATACGCGATCGGCTCGGTCGGCTCGGTGTCTGCCGACGCCTTCGCGAACGGCAACCTGCTCCCCAACACGATCTACATGATCTTGATGGGTGGCGTGTTGAACGCCGTGCTCGTGCCGCAGATCGTGAAGGCGGCGCACGGAAGCGACGGGGGCGCTGGCTACATCAACAAGGTGCTCACGCTCGTGACGGTGGCGCTGATCGGCGTCACAATGCTCGCGATGCTGGCGGCACCCTGGATCGTGCGCGTCACCGTGCAGGGCTGGTCAGACGACCAGTTAGCGCTCGCAACGGCTTTTGCGTACTGGTGCATTCCGCAGGTCATTTTCTACGGCGTTTACACGGTCATGGGGGAGGTGCTCAACGCGAAGAGCATCTTTGGGCCCTTCACGTGGGCGCCCGTGTTAAACAATGTGATTGCGATCGCTGGCATCGTCGTTTTCATCGTCATGTTTGGCGCCGACGGCACCGGCACCCGCACCGTGCTCGACTGGAGCGTGCTCTCGATCGGCGTGCTCGCGGGCAGTGCAACCATTGGCATCGTTGCGCAGGCGCTCATCTTGTTTATGTCGTGGAAGAAGGCTGGTATTCGGTACCGCCCCGACTTCCAGTGGAAGGGCGTGGGGCTCGGCCAAACGGCCAGGCTCGCGGGCTGGACCCTCGCGATGGTGCTCGTCATGCAGCTGGGCGGTATCGTCACGAACCGTATCGTGTCGATGGGCACAGGCGAAGGGCCCTCGACGAGCGCGATGCAAAACGTGTGGCTGATCTTCATGATGCCGCACTCAGTGATCGCGGTATCGCTCGCCACGGCCTACTTCACGCGGCTCGCCGAATGGGGCCAGACGGGGCGCATGCGTGAGTTCGTCGAAGATTTCTCGGCTTCGACCCGTCAGATCGCGCTCGTCATGATGTACGCGGCGGTGGCTATTTTCGCGGCTGCGCCGTTCATCTCGCGCATCATCAACTTTGGTGCGACTGACCTGCAGGTCGACCAGTTCGCGCTCGCGCTGCAGGCCTACTCCATTAGCCTCGCGGGCTACAGCTTTTTGTTTATTGTGCAGCGCGCCTTTTACGCGCTGTCAGATACGCGCACGCCATTCGTATTCACGAGCGTTCAGATGGGCGTCGTGATCGCACTGTCGCTCGTCTTACCGTTCGTCGTGCCTCCCGCCATGATCGGCGCGGGTTTCGCGCTCGTCTGGTCGATCGCGACGCTGCTCCAAGCGCTGCTCGCCACCTGGCTGCTGCGCCGCAAGATCGGGTCGATCGACGGCCGACGAGTCGCGCAGAGCCTCATCAAATTCGTGCTGGCCGCGATACCCGCTGTGCTCGTTGGGCTCGTTGCGACGTGGCTCTTGAACGCCTCTGTTGCCCACGTTGGTGCGCTCCTCGCCGTTGTCTTCGCCACGGTCGTTGCCCTGGTCGTCGGGGCTGCGTACGCGGTCGCATTGCGCGCGTTGCGCTCACCCGAACTCGCAGAACTCACGGGCTTTCTTGCCCGTAAACTCGGAAGGAATTCTTCGTGACTCTCACTGTGACCCCCTGCACGGATCGCGCCCACTGGGACGCGACCGTGAAACGCTTAGGCGGGCATCCGCTGCAGCTGTGGGGCTGGGGCGAGCTCAAGAGCGCGCACCGGTGGAGTGCCGAACGCGTGCTCGTCACCGACGCCGCAGGCGAGACCGTTGGCGCCTGCCAGCTCCTCACGCGCAAGCTGCCCGCGCCTCTGGGCGGTTTCGTGTACGCGCCTCGCGGCCCGGTGCTTGCCCGGGATTTGGGCGATCCGGATCGCCCAGCGCAGTCACCCGCGCCGGGGGCGGTAGCTGACGCCATTGCGCAGTATGTGCGTGGCTCGCGCCGCGCGGTTGCTGTCTCGATCGAGCCCGACGAAGACGATGGGGCGTTCGCGCTCACTGCGTCGTGGCGTGAGGCACAGACCCCCGTGCTGCCAGCGCGCACGCTCATTCTTGACCTGCGCAAGGACGAAGATGCGCTGATCGCCGACATGACGAAGAAGCACCGGCAGTACGTGCGCAAGTCGGGGCGCGAAGAGTCGCTCGAGATTCGCAAGGTCGAAACTCTCGCGCAGCTCGACGAGTGCCTCGAGGTGTATCACGCAACGAGCGAGCGCGCCGATTTCGGGCTGCATGAAGACTCGTATTACCGCGACGCATTCACGATGCTCGGCGACGACAGCCCGGTGTGGGCCGCGTACGTCGACGGTAAGGTTGTCGCCTTTTTGTTCATGGCGAAGAGCGATCGCACCGCGTTCGAACTCTACGGTGGTATGAACGAGGTGGGTCAGAAACTGCGCGCCAACTACGCGCTCAAGTGGCACGTGATTCGCGAGATGAAGCAGCTGGGCATCACCCGGTATGACTTTGGTGGGCTCATCAACGACGGTGTCACGACCTTTAAGAAGGGCTGGGCCTCGCACGAGAACCTGCTGGCGGGGTCGTGGGATCGCCCGGGGCCCGGGTACACGGCCTGGACGCGAGGCCTGCCGCTCGCCAAACGGGTGGTCCGAGCGCTTCGCCGCAGATAGCGCTTCAGGCAGTCGCTGGCTGCGCGAAAGAGGCGCGTGTTTACGCGGTTCTCGGAGCGTCAGCTAGCGAATGTCGGAGGTCGAACGTACCCTCGAATTATGGCCAATAAATCTTCGTCGCGCGCAAAATCGGGAAAGAGCACCCCGGGGTCGTCTCGCGCGCGTGCTGGCGGCGGCCAAGAGAAGACCCGCGTGCTTGCGCAGCCGGCCGATACCGAAAGCGGTTTTGTGCGGGCGTGGCAAGCTCTCGCGCACGGCGTGGGCGGCGCGGCGCGGGTGTTTCGGGCAGAACCGCTTGACCCGGCAGACCGCCGCGACGGGATCCCGTTGTTTCTCGTGTTGCTCGCTATCGCGGGCGCTGTCATCGAGTGGTTTCTTATTGCTAACCCCGTCGCGGTGCAACTGGATGCCTGGTCATTTGGGGGTCTTTTTGGGCGCGTAGCATTTGGATTTCCGATCATCATGATCGCGTTCGCGATGTGGCTGTTTAATAATCCGTCTAGCATTAACGACAACAGGCGCATTGCTATCGGACTGTTTCTCGCGATTATGAGTGTCTCGGGCATCACCCATATCTACGGTGGGCTACCGCAACCACAAGACGGAATGCCTGCGCTCGCTGAAGCAGGGGGACTGCTGGGGTGGATGGTGGGCACCCCGCTCTACGCGCTCACCATCTGGGTCGCCGTGCCGGTGCTCTCGATCGTGCTGTTGCTGTCTGTGCTGATCGTGACGAAGACGCCACCGAGCCGCATTGGGCGGCGCCTGAAAGAGGCGTACGCCTTTCTCTTTGGGGTGGTGGAGACCGAAGAACCAGCCCCCGGAACCGACGCGCCTGCGCAGCGGGGCAAACGCGGCAAAGACAAGCAGACTCCGCTATTCGATCTCGCAGACCACGAAGACGACGAACCAAAGCCTGAGGCGGGGGCGATGCCGTGGTGGCGCCGCAACTCGACGGGGCGCGAGGTTGACCCCGAATACGCGGGCAACCAGGCCGCACTCGACGCGGCGCTCGCTCCCGGCAGCGCCGAAGGGGCGTTCGAGAGCGCCTTCGCGACCGATGACGTTGAGACCGAGAGCGCTTCGGAAAGCGTTACGCCCGCACCCGACACCGCTGCCGCGGCACCGACCGATGTGTTCCCCGCCGACCTGTTCGATTCGCTTGATCACGCTGAGGCCGCGGTGGCGGCCGCCGACGCTTCTGGGGCCGCGCGTGCATCGGGGCTGGGTGATGACTCGTGGGATGACTTCGCGGGCTCAGTTGACCCTGAACCAGAGGCACCCGAACCACTTACCGCCACCACACCGTTTGTGGTCGCGCCGCCGCACGATCCGAACGCGGCCAGGGAATACCAGCTGCCCGACGAGATGACACTCGCCGCAGGGGCCGCGCCGCTCGCGCGCACCGAGGCCAACGACCAAATCACTGCCGCCATTGGGCGCGTGTTTGAAGAGTTCAAGGTTGATGCCCGAGTATCGGGTTTCTCGCGCGGCCCGACGGTGACGCAGTACGAAGTCGAGCTTGGCCCGGGCGTGAAGGTCGAGAAAGTGACGGCGCTGTCCAAGAACCTGTCGTATGCGGTGGCATCGAATGAGGTGCGCATCCTTTCGCCGATCCCCGGTAAGAGTGCGATTGGTATCGAGATTCCTAACAAGGACCGCGAGAACGTGGCCCTGGGCGACGTGCTGCGCTCGCACAGAGCCCAGCGCACGACCCACCCGATGGCTATCGGTGTGGGCAAAGACGTGAAGGGCGGGTTCGTGGTCGCGAACCTCGCGAAGATGCCGCACCTGCTCGTCGCGGGCGCAACCGGCTCGGGTAAATCGAGCTTCATTAACTCGATGATCACGAGCATTTTGATGCGGGCGACGCCCGAGCAGGTGCGCATGGTGCTCGTTGACCCCAAGCGCGTCGAACTCACGGTCTACCAGGGTGTACCGCACCTGATCACCCCCATCATCACGAACCCCAAGAAGGCGGCCGAAGCGCTGCAGTGGGTCGTGAAAGAGATGGACATGCGCTACGACGATCTCGCGAGCTTCGGGTTTCGTCACATTGATGACTTCAACGAGGCCGTACGCTCGGGTAGCATCGTGCTGCCCGAGGGGAGCGAGCGTAAGCTCAAGCCCTACCCCTACTTGTTGGTCGTGGTCGACGAGCTCGCCGACCTCATGCTGGTCGCTCCGCGAGATGTCGAAGATTCGATTCAGCGCATCACCCAGCTCGCGCGCGCAGCGGGCATCCACCTCGTGCTCGCCACCCAGCGCCCCTCGGTCAATGTGGTCACCGGTGTCATCAAATCGAACGTGCCCAGCAGGTATGCCTTCGCAGTGGCCTCTGGCACCGATTCGCGCGTGATCCTAGACGAAGTGGGCGCTGAACGGCTTATCGGCCAGGGCGATGGCTTGCTTCTCTTGAACGGTGAATCGAGTCCTGTGCGTGTGCAGGGCGCGTGGGTAGGCGAGGCAGAGATCGCCGAAGTCGTCTCCCACGTCAAAGCCCAGGCGCAGCCCGAGTACCGCGCCGACGTGGCACAGGTGGTCGAGAAGAAAGAGATCGACGCCGATATCGGTGACGACCTCGAAGTGCTCCTGGCGGCGGTCGACCTTGTAGTGAGCTCGCAGTTCGGTTCGACATCGATGCTGCAGCGCAAGCTGCGGGTCGGGTTTGCGAAGGCAGGTCGACTGATGGACCTGATGGAATCGCGCGAGATTGTCGGCCCCTCAGAGGGGTCGAAGGCGCGTGACGTGCTCGTGGCGCCCGAGCAGCTGCCAGAAGTACTCGCGCGCATTAAGGGTATGCCCGCCGCGCCCGCGGCTACGCCCGTACCGACGGCTCCCGCTGCGCAGTCAGTAACCTCGGCGCAAGTTGCCTCTGCCGTCGAGCCCGACAGCCGTTACGATGACCCCGTAGCCGCCTACCAGGCAGGTCTTGAAGAAGTCGACGGCACCGACACTAGCGGCGATGAAGACGCCTGGCAGCTGACTGGCCGCGATTAAGCGCTCGTAATTACTTGCTCCCCACGCACCGGCCCAACCGAAACGAGAACCGAGTGAACGACACCGCCGCGAAACCCAGCAACTGGAACGCCCCTAACATCATCACGGCTGCGCGCATCGTCGCAACACCATTTTTTCTCTGGCTATTACTCGCCCAAGGCGGACAAAATGAAGCGCTGCGGTGGGCAAGCGCGGCTTTCTTCGTGCTCGCGATCGCGACCGATGCGTGGGACGGTCACCTCGCGCGGTCTCGTGGACTCATCACCGATCTCGGCAAACTGCTTGATCCGATCGCCGATAAGTTTCTAACTGGGGCGGCGCTTGTTGGGCTCTCGATCATCGCCGAGTTGCCCTGGTGGATCACGATCGTCGTGCTCGTGCGCGAAGTGGGCATTACGGTGCACCGGCTGATCGTCGCGCACGACGTAGTCGTGGCGGCGGCGTGGATGGGCAAGCTGAAGACCGTGGCGCAGTCAGTCGCCATCACGCTCGCGCTCGCGCCGTTCGCGCAAATCTTGGGTGACTTCGCTCCGATCGCATACTGGGCTAACGTCGTGACGATGACCATTGCGGTCGCGCTCACAGTGCTCAGTGGTATTGATTACATCATCGCGTTCGCTCGCTCAAGCGGAGCCAAGCGTGGCTGAGACAGTACTCGCGCACACCATTGTTGCTCGTGCTCGTATGATTGGTGCGCGCATTGCGGTGGCCGAATCGCTCTCGGGCGGGCTGGTAACCGATGCGATCGTGAGCGTGCCCGGCGCTTCGAATGTCTTCTCAGGCGGCATTGTGGCCTACGACACCGAACTGAAACACACGCTGCTGGGGGTTGAAGCGGCACTGTTGCGTGAAGCGGGACCGGTTGACGAGCGTGTTGCGCAGCAGATGGCGCGAGGTGTGCGCAGCGCCTGCGCAGTGGACGGTAACCCTGCCCTCGTTGGGGTCGCGACGACGGGTGTCGCGGGCCCCGACGCAGACTGGGCGACTGGACAGCCGCCGGGCACAGTATGGATCGGGGTGAGCTCGCCAGCGAGCGAGCGAGCTGAGTTATTCATGTTCGAGGGCGATCGCGCTGCGATCCGGGAGGCGACAGTGGCGGCCGCGCTTGCGATGCTGAGCGAAGAGCTCGGTCGCCTTGCCAGTTGAAGCAACCTGCGATGGCCCTGTAATAATTGAGAACTTGAGTCGACTCCACTCAGGTTCAGCGAAGTTTCAGGAATAGAGGCGGTAGGCTCTCGGTTACCTCTAGTGGCGCAGAAAATACGCCGCTCGGTTGGGGGATTCTCGGCTGAAACAGGTATGGTTATTGCACTAACTGCTGTTGTGCAAGTGAGGGAGGGTTCACATGGTGCTGATGCGTCAAGAGATCGGCGACGTACTACGTGACTTCCGGTTGCAGAAGGGTCGTACCCTGCGACAGGTGGCCGGTGAAGCGAGTGTAGCGCTTGGTTACCTCAGTGAGGTGGAGCGCGGGCAGAAAGAGGCCTCGAGTGAAATTCTCGCGGCGGTCGCAGACGCGCTCGAAACTCCCCTCTCGGTCATTATGGGCGAAGTGAGTGAGCGCCTTGCTGTCGTTGAGGGCCTCTCGCTGCCCATGGCAGGGCGCGTGCCCGACACTGTGCCGGCTGATTTTGTGGCGGGCTTTGCGCCCGAGCTCGTTTCTTAACCAGAGCTAGTTCGAACGTGAGGATCAGCGAGTTTCGCCGGGCCTGCGCGGCCGAGTTTGGTGAAGACTATGCGGCAGTGCTGCTGCGGGATCACTGGTTGCGTGCGCTCGGGGCGACCGCCCAAGAAGCGCTGGCTGCCGGGGTAGATGCGAGGGTGGTCTGGGAGTCGCTCTGCGCCGACCTTGACGTACCCGAAACGCGCAGGCATGGCCGCGGGTTGAAGTCTGCGCCGAAGTAGGGCGATGTAGGTGCCCGGGATCGTTGATGTGCGACACGCCGAGCCGTCCTCGAAGATCCGTTCGATAGGTGGTAGCTTCGTCCACAGGGCGTCTAGCTAACGCGTTATGCACAGCTTCGGCTCGGGGGCTTCCCGATGTCGGTGGTTGGTCATAACGTGTGAGACATCGACACCTAATGCCTTGTCGGCCGCATGCGGCATCGACAGTCGGTAGGCAGCAACCACGCGGCGACGCCGCTCACGAGTGAGGACACATCATGGCAGCACCCAAAGATCGCGAGAAGGCTCTCGAAGCAGCTCTTGCTCAGATCGACAAGAACTTTGGCAAAGGCGCGATCATGCGCATGGGCAGCGCTGAGCGCGCGCCTGTAGAGGTTATTCCGACCGGTTCGGTAGCGCTCGACGTCGCGCTCGGAATAGGCGGGTTGCCGCGGGGCCGCATCATTGAGATCTACGGCCCTGAGTCGTCAGGCAAGACCACGCTCACGCTGCACGCAATTGCCAACGCGCAACGCGCGGGTGGTATCGCGGCGTTCATTGACGCCGAGCATGCCCTGGATCCCGAGTATGCCCAGAAGCTCGGCGTAGACATCGACGCGTTGCTCGTGGCTCAGCCCGACACGGGCGAGCAGGCGCTCGAGATCGCCGACATGCTCATTCGTTCGGGTTCGGTCGACCTTGTAGTGATTGACTCCGTCGCAGCGCTGGTGCCTAAGGCTGAGATCGATGGCGATATGGGCGACAGCCACGTGGGTCTGCAGGCCCGCCTCATGTCGCAAGCGCTGCGCAAGATCACCGGCAGCTTGAATGCAACAAAGACCACTTGTATCTTCATTAACCAGCTGCGTGAAAAGGTTGGCGTGTTCTTCGGTAGCCCCGAGACCACGTCGGGTGGTAAGGCGCTCAAGTTCTATGCCTCGGTGCGCCTCGATATTCGCCGCATTCAGACGCTTAAAGAAGGCACCGACGCGGTCGGTAACCGCACCCGCGTGAAGGTTGTTAAGAATAAGATGGCGCCGCCGTTCAAGCAGGCCGAGTTTGACATCCTGTACGGCAAAGGCATTTCTCGCGAGGGATCGCTCATCGACTATGGCGTCGAGCACAACTTCATTAAGAAGAGCGGCGCGTGGTTCACATATGAGGGCGACCAGCTCGGGCAGGGCATGGAGAACGCTCGCAGGTTCCTCATCAACAACCCCGAAATGGCGCTCGAAATTGAAGAGAAGATTCTCACGAAGCTCGGCGTGAACGGCCGATCTGAGGACGCAGCACCGACTGAGGCGAAAGCTGATACAAAGTCTGATGCAAAGGCTGCCGAGGCCAAGGCTGGCGATGCAAAAGCTGGCACGAAGGCCGACGTGAAGGCCCCTGCGGCTGCAAAGGCGGCACCGCAGCGGGCGAGCGCCTAGTCCCATGGCGGTTCGCTTTCTGCCGCCCCCCGAGGAGCGTGCGTCGACACCGCGAGAATCGACCGAGAACCTCGCAGAGGTGGTAGAGATGCGGTCGTGGCTTCGCGCGACCGATGCGGATGCCGCTGCGGAGGGCGACGCGCCAACCTCGGATTCAGGCGCGACTGAGACTGAATCCGAGGTGCGGTCCTTGGTAGACGAGTCGCCCCGGGTGGACGAGCCGTGTGTGTCCGCGGTACCAGCCGCGATCCCTGCTGGCGTTGAGGCTGAGTGCGCTGAAGAAGAGCCTGCAGATCGTGGGCCAGCGTACGATGACGCCGTACGTTTGCTGGCTCGTCGTGCCAAGTCGAGCGGTGAACTACGTGCTGATTTGCTGGCACTCGAGCACCCCTCCGACGAAGTCGCGCTGGTGATCGACGAGTTCATCGACAGCCACTACCTTGATGATCTCGGGCTGGCACGCGTGCAAGCAGAGAAGCTCCGCTCCTCTAAGGGTGCGAGCCGCGGCCAGATCACGCGTAAACTACGCGAGCGCAAACTTCCAGATGCGGTTATCGACGAGGTGATCGGCGAGCTCGACACTGACGAAGAGTACGCTTTGTTGTGTGAGGCAGCGGCGAAGCGCGCCGAGAAGTTGGGTGGTCTCGACCGCGCTACCGCTCAGCGTAGGCTCATCGGGTTTCTTGCTCGGCGTGGCTGGTCGGGTGAACCGGCGATGCGCGCGGTCAACGAAGCGCTCGACGGCGGTGGACTGGGCAAACGTGGGCGTAGTGGTAGTGGGGTGCGCTTCGAATAGCGCTCTCCGGGTGCTACACGCAATCCCGTGACCAGAACCTCAGCAGCCCGCCGGTAGACTGGTGCGCATGAGTTTTGCACCAACCGAAGCAGTCTTAGATCAGACCGCGATTGCGACGTCACCCGCCGCACTGCGACCCGATGGAAGCCCGCGCAGCTATTCGGTGCGCACGCTCGGCTGCCAGATGAATGTGCACGACTCCGAACGGCTTGCGGGCTCCCTCGAGGCGGCGGGCTATGTGGCCGCAGATCCGTCTGAGCGGGCAGACGTCGTCGTGATCAACACCTGCGCGGTGCGCGAGAACGCGGCCCAGAAGCTGTACGGCAACCTGGGCTACCTCGCGAGCGTGAAGCGCGAACACGAGGGCATGCAAATCGCTGTTGGCGGCTGCCTCGCGCAAAAAGATCAGGGCACCATCGTCGAGAAGGCGCCCTGGGTCGATGTGGTGTTTGGAACCCACAACATGGGGTCATTGCCGGTGCTCCTTGAGCGAGCCCGGCACAACGAAGAGGCGCAGGTCGAGATCCTTGAAGCGCTTGAGATCTTCCCCTCCACGCTTCCCACGAAGCGCGACTCAGCTTCGAGCGGTTGGGTGTCCATTTCGGTCGGCTGCAACAACACCTGCACGTTCTGCATCGTTCCCGCACTGCGTGGTAAGGAGAAAGACCGCCGCCCCGGCGACATTCTCGCAGAAGTGCAGGCCCTCGTCGACGACGGCGCCATTGAAGTCACGTTACTCGGGCAGAACGTCAACACGTACGGTGTCGAGTTCGGTGACAAGCTCGCATTTGGTAAGTTGCTGCGTGCCATGGGCGAAATTGACGGCCTTGAACGTGTGCGCTTCACAAGCCCTCACCCCGCCGCGTTTACCGATGACGTGATCGACGCAATGGCCGAAACGCACAACGTGATGCCGTCACTGCACATGCCACTGCAGTCCGGTTCAGATGCGGTACTCAAAGCGATGCGTAGGTCGTACCGTTCGAAGAAGTACCTGGGCATTCTCGATCGTGTACGCGAAAAGATGCCCGACGCTGCGATCACCACCGACATCATTGTCGGGTTTCCCGGCGAAACTGAAGAAGACTTTGAAGACACGATGCGGGTCGTTGAAGCCTCAAGGTTTCAGAGTGCATTCACCTTCCAGTACTCCATCCGCCCGGGCACACCCGCCGCTGAGATGGAGAACCAGCTGCCCAAGGAGGTCGTGCAGCGTCGATACGAACGCCTGCACGAGCTGCAGGAACAGATGTCACTGCGCGAAAACCACGCCCAGATCGGCCGCACCGTCGAGGTGCTGGTGTCGGCGGGCAGCGGCAAGAAAGACTCCGCGCAGAGCCGACTATCGGGCCGTGCCGAAGACAACCGGCTCGTGCACTTTTCGGTGCCCGAAGGGGCCGAAGAGCCGCGCCCAGGCGACGTTGTTACCGTGCAGGTGACGAGCGCGGCGCCGCACTTCTTGATCGCCGACGAGCCTGCCGGGTACAGGGTACGGCGCACGCGGGCTGGCGACGCGTGGGATCGCAGGCAGGCTGAGAGCTGCGGCGTGCCCACCCCTGCGGCCGGGGGAGCTCCTAAGGCGGTAAACCTGGGCCTCCCCACCATTCGCACGCGATGAGCGCGGTCGCGGCTCAGCCGCCGACTCTGTGGGCCGTGGTAGGTGCGACCGGCACCGGCAAGTCTGCGCTGTCGCTCGCGCTCGCCGAGCGGCTCGCGGCCGGTGGTCGCCCGGCCGAGATCGTGAACGCTGACGCGATGCAGTTCTACCGTGGCATGGACATCGGCACGGCGAAGCTGCCCGAAGCAGACCGGTGCGGGATCCCACACCACCTGTTTGACGTGCTTGATCCAACGAAAGAAGCAACGGTCGCGTGGTATCAGCCACGGGCACGCCGCGTGATCGACGAGATTCACGCGCGCGGCGCCGACGCCATTCTCGTGGGCGGATCCGGACTCTACGTATCGAGCGTGGTCTACGACTTCCAGTTTCCTCCCCGAGACGAAGCGATCAGGGCACAGCTTGAAGCCGAGGCGGCAGCGCACGGTACCGCCGCGCTGCTTGCGCGCCTCGCCGAGCTTTCGCCCGAGACGGCGGCCGCGGTAGACGCTCGTAACCCTAGGCGCGTCGTGCGGGCGCTCGAAGTCGCGCTACTTGGCGGCGATGCGCGCGTCACGTTGCCGAGCGAGCCAGAGCTGTGGCGGCCAGCCACCCGGCTCGTGAGCGTTGATTGTGAGCGAGCGGCGCTCGTAGCGCGCCTCGACGCGCGCGTGGAGCAGATGTGGGCGGCAGGTTTGATCGACGAGGTACGCGGGCTCATTCCTCGCGGCATTGAACGTGGCGTGACGGCGAGCCGCGCGATCGGCTACGCGCAGGCGCTCGGCCAGATTCAGGGGCGGCTTACCGAGGCTGACGCGATCGCCGAGACGCAGGCGCTCACGCGCAGATACGCGCGCAGGCAGGTGGCGTGGTTCAAACGCTATCCGGGCATCGAGCACGTGACGGGCCCAGACATTGATGCTGTGCTGGGGGAGTCGCCCGCAGCCTAGCGGGGCCTGCCCCATACACTGGAGCAATGACGACGCTGCGTTTCACCAAGGGCCATGGCACGGGCAACGACTTTGTGCTCTTCACCGACCCAGACGGCGCGGTCGAGCTGACCCGCGACCGCGTACGCGCGCTCTGCGACCGGCACACCGGGGTCGGCGCAGACGGAGTCATTCGCGCCGTGCGCAGCCGCGCGCTGCCCGAGGGCGCGTCCGTGCTCGAAGAAGAACCCGAAGCCGAGTGGTTCTTCGACGTGTGGGACGCCGATGGCACGCCGAGCCCCATGTGCGGCAACGGGATTCGCGTGTACGCCCACTACCTCATCTCTGAAGGTCTCGTGGCGCCCGAGCGCACCGACACGCTGCCCATCGGTACGAGGGCAGGTGTGCGTGACGTGCTTGCCGGGGCGTCGGGCTACACGGTCGACCTTGGCCGCTGGCGGCTCGCGGGGGAGCCCCTCGTGTCAGCTCGCGGGCTCTACGTGCCCAGGCCGGGGCTCGCGGTCGATCTCGGCGTGCGACACGTCGTCACCGCCCTCGCAAACGTGAGCGAGCTCGAAGCGGTTGACCTGACACAGTCACCCAAACTCGACACTGATGACACCGTTAACTTTGAGTTCGTGGTGCCCGACGAGCAGCTCGTGAAGAACGGGGTCGCACGCATCAAAATGCGTGTGCACGAGAGCGGCGCGGGCGAGACGCGCTCGTGCGGCACGGGCGCTGCCGCGGCAGCGCTCGCGTTTCGCCACTGGGGTGGCGATGACATGCCGCACCACTGGGCGATCGAGGTGCCCGGCGGCAGGCTCTCGGTGCGCATGTTTCCGACGCAGGAGGGCGAGCACGTCTCGCTCAGCGGCCCGGCCGAGCTCGTCTACGCGGGCGAGATCGAGCTGCCATCCAAGTAGCTACTCGCAGCCCACCCCATCACCGTCACGGTCGAGGTGCCGGCCGTAACCTGGCTGGCCCTCGTAGACGGGCGCTGCCCCGGCCTCGCGCGCCGCGGTGCAATTCTTGAAGTACGTGTCAGCGACGGGAGGCGCGGGCGCGGGTGCTGGTTCGGGCGCGGGCGCAGGCTGCTCAGCCGGGGCCGGATCCGGGGCTTGCGAAGCCAGGAGCTTGCCCTCCAGCGCTGCTGCGAGCGAGCTTTCGACCGCGGGCTCATCGGGGCAGGCCTGAAGCACGCGCTGCATGGCGTCGCGCTCGGCCGCCGTTACCCACAACCTGTATGCGGCCTTCACCGACACCTGCTTGGCCACGTACTCGCAGCGAAACGCGCGGTTGCTGGGCAGCCAGCTCGCGGCGTCGCTATCGCCCTTCGCGCTGTTCGCCGGGCCGTCGGCCGCGTACAGGTTAATCGGGTCGTTTGCGAGGGCGACGCGCGCGTCTTGGCTGAGCTGCTGTGCACCCTTCTGCCACGCATCTGAGAGTGCCACGACATGATCGATTTGCACGGCGCGTGACGTGTCTTGACCGCGCACAAAATCGATGGTCTGGCCGGTGTACTTGTCGGCGAGCGTGCCAGAGAGCACCTTGCAGCGCCCCGACAGCGTGATGCCGGTGAGGTCGCGCTGCAGTATGTCGTTGCGCGTGTCGCAGCCGTTGCGGTCGGCGTCAAACCACGGCGACCCAAACATGGCTTTGCGGTCGTACCCGGTCTTGGGCGAACGGCCCTTCACCGCGAGCGTGGCGAGCAGCTCGGCCGCGCTCCCCGCGGCGGGTGCTGTGTCGGTCTTGCTGCCGGCCCCCGCGGCGTCGCCATCAGTTGGGGGTGACGAAGGTGCTTTGACTTCGGGTGTCGTGTTCTGGGCAAGCGGTGCCTCTTCTACGACGCTCGCAGACGGGGCGTCTGTCACTGCGGGGGCTGCCTCCCCGCAGCCGGTGAGCAGAAGCCCGAGCGCCACGAAGAGGGCGGCCGCTGGGCGCACACGAGTTCGAGCGGCACCGCCCGGGGTGCCGCGCTGCACGGCGATCACGCCTGCGCGCCGTCTGTGGCGGTGCCCTCGGTGCCCTGCGCGAGCTGCGCGCCCTGCGCGGACGCCTCGGCGCGTAGCACGTGAAAGCCCTTCGAACGCGTGGCGCGCGTCACGGCGAGACCCGTGAACTCACCGGCGATCCAGCGCTGCAGCGAGTCAGCACCCAAGTGTTTGGCGACTACGAGCGATGCGACGCCGCCCGGCGCAAGCCGCGGCAGCCACTGCCGCAAGATGCTGTGCAGCACCTCCTTGCCCACGCGGATCGGCGGGTTTGAGTGGATCTGCGCGAACACCACGTCAGCTGGTACCTCATCGGGCGCACTCACGTGCACGTTCGTGAGCGCGAGACCCGCAGCGTTCGCCGCGGTCAGTTCGCGCGAGCGCTCGTTCACGTCGATCGCCCAGACCTCGCGCTCGGGGTGATTGAGCGCGGCCGCGAGGGCGATGGGCCCCCAGCCGCAACCGATGTCGAGGATCGCTCCGGGGGCTGCATTTTGATCCGGATCAATATCTGCGGTCGCAGCAGCTTCGGCCGCGAGGTGGGCGAGCAGAATTTGTGTGCCGCGGTCGACATGCTCGGGGCTAAAGACGCCGCCTGCGGTGGTCACGCGGCGGGGAGCGCCCGCGAGCTCCACCTCGATCTCTCGGGGTCGGTAGTCGCCAGACGGGGTTTCAGAGAAGTAGTGCTCGCTCACCTCCCCAGTATCTCAGCCCATTGATGGGTGGGGGCGCAGTGCGCGCCGTTGGCCCGCGCAGTTGGCCTGCACCGTTGGCATATGTAGCGCGATGCAGTCGACCTGCGCAGGCGTGCCGCGTAGACTGGGTGGTACATGACTAACGATAAGACTGTAGGCCACGAGCCGAACGAGCCCGCACGCGAGAACGACGCTTTTGACGCCGACTCACACGACGCGGGTGTCTTGAACGTCTCAGACGACGAGCTAGGCGATTTTGCTGCTTTTGCGCCAGGAGAGCAGGGCGATGACGCTCTTGCCCGCATCTTGCGCCGGGGTGATGGCTCGGCGAACGTGATTCGTGATCTGTCGAGCGCTCAGGCCCTCGGCAGCGACGACCATGACGCGCTGGCGAGCGCCGACGATCTGATCCGCATGGAACGTGAGGATCGTGCGTCGCTCAAGCGGGTCGTCGGGCTGTCGACCGAACTCGAAGACGTGACAGAGGTTGAGTACCGCCAGTTGCGGCTCGAGAATGTGGTGCTGATCGGCGTCTACTCTGGTAACGGCCGCGCCGGTCAAGAGGACGCCGAGAACTCGCTGCGCGAGCTCGCAGCGCTTGCCGAGACCGCAGGCGCCCGCGTGCTCGACGGGCTGCTGCAGCGGCGCGCGTTCCCCGACCCCGCCACCTACTTTGGTAAGGGCAAAGCACAAGAGCTCAAGGAGCTGGTCGCGGCGCTCGGCGCCGACACCGTCGTCGTTGACACCGAGCTGCGGCCCGGCCAGCGGCGTGCGCTTGAAGACGTGGTGAAGGTGAAAGTGATCGACCGCACGGCCGTGATTCTTGACATCTTCAGCCAGCACGCCAAGAGCCGCGAGGGCAAGGCACAGGTTGAACTGGCACAGCTGCAGTACCTGCTGCCGCGTCTGCGCGGCTGGGGTGAGTCGATGTCGCGCCAGGCAGGCGGCCAGGTCGGCTCTGACGGAGCTGGCATGGGGTCGCGTGGCCCAGGCGAGACGAAGATGGAGCTCGACCGGCGCAAGATTCACAACCGCATGGCGAAGCTGCGCAAGGAGATCGCGGGCATGGCACCCGCGCGTGAAGCAAAGCGAGCCAACCGCAAGCGCGGTGAGGTGCCGTCGGTCGCGATCGCGGGGTACACGAACGCTGGCAAGTCGAGTCTCGTGAATAAGCTGATCGACGCACAAGAGCTCGTGCAAAACGAGCTCTTCGCCACGCTTGACACCGCGATTCGTCACGCCGAAACGTCTGACGGTCGCAGCTTCACCTACGCCGACACGGTGGGGTTTGTGCGCAATCTGCCGCACCAGCTGGTGGAGGCGTTTCGTTCGACGTTCGAGGAGGTCGGTGAGGCCGACGTCATCTTGCACGTCGTTGACGGCGCCCACCCCGATCCCGCGGCGCAGCTGCGCACCGTGCGAGAAGTGATCGCTGAGGTGCACGCGCAGGCGATCCCCGAGATCGTGGTGTTTAACAAGTCTGACCTGATCGATGATTCGCAGCGGCTTGTGCTGCACGGGCTCGCCCCCGACGCCGTGTTCGTGTCTGCGCTCACGGGCGCAGGCCTTGACGAGCTGCGTGTGCGGGTCGATGCGGCGCTGCCCACGCCCGATCAAGAAGTCACCGTGGTGGTGCCCTACGATCGCGGGGGGCTTGTAGCTGAGATGCACGAGCGAAATCGGGTGGTCTCGACAGAGTATGTCGAGGAAGGCACCAGGGTGCACGCCTTCGTGTCGGGCGAGATGCTCGCGAAGCTCGCGCCATACCTTGCCTGAGCTGCTATAAAACTTTGTTTGTCAACCCATCCGAAGGGACAACTATGATCGGATCCACAAACAAGCCAGCGAAGCGGGGCAGGAGCCTCGCGATGGGGGTTACTGCGGCGCTTGCGGGCATGCTGCTTATCGCTGTACCAGCAGGCGCGGCGGGCGCGGTAGAAGGCTCGGAAGCAGCCGATGCCGTCACCGAAATTGAAACGCCTGCTTCACCCCCCCCGGCGGGTGGTGCGGACACTGAGCCCGCGGCAAATTCTAGCGCGGACGAAGCGCCAGAACAGACCGAAGCTGATGCACCGGTAGCGGAGGCAGCTGCTACGGACCGCAAGATTTCTGGCACTGTGAAGTTTCCGGCGGGTATGACTCTCGCCCAGAAGCGGTCGCTGAGGGTATATATCAACAAGGACGGGGCTACCTCCGCGGGAATTCGTTACATCTATGGGATGCCCGGGTTCTCCTACAATCCCACTGCGGCTGGGACAACCGCGACCTGGACCGTGTCAGGTCTGAATCGCATTAAGTACCACATCTGGGTCGACGTAGCGGCTACTGGTTACCAGAGCGCACCCCTGTACATGGGCCCGCCCAACGCAGCCACCGGCTACGACGGGCCTATTGATCTTACGAACCAGTCCTTCACTGCCCCGGTACAGGACATTAACGTCGGCAGCGTCTCAGTGACAGTGAGCGCTGAAATGTCAGTGAAGGGTGCTTACGACCTCACGCTTGTGAACCAGCAGACGGGAGCAGAGACCGATGTGCGAAACTCCGTGTTTTCTGGCGACACCGTAGGCAACGTGAACAATTCTCGGCATGATTTCAACGGAACGCCCGGAACCTACATTCTGCGTGCCAAACTCACGAACAACGGCGTGAAACTTTACTACGACGGCACCATATTTGGAACGCGCGACATCAGTGAAGCGACGCCGTTCAAGATCGAAAGGCACCAGCGCATTAAGCTGAAGCAATTTGATCTGCGTGAATTTATGGATGTTCCCGTTGACCACAAGTTCGCGGACGATATCGACTGGCTCGCCAGAGAAGGGATCACGACTGGCGTCAAGCAGGCTAACGGCACCCTGAAGTTCTTGCCGAAGGACACCGTCTCGCGTGAAGCCATGGTTGCGTTCCTGTTTAGGCTGGATCCGGAGTCAGGGTCATACAAGGTAAAAGGGAAGAGCCCGTTTACTGACGTGACGCCCAAGCACAAGTTCTACAAACAGATCATGTGGGCCTATGAGAACAAGGTGACAACCGGCACCAAACAGCTCGACGGCTCACGCAAGTTTCTGCCGGGCGATCGCATCACCCGGGAAGCCATGGCTGCGTTCATGTACCGTCAGTACAAAGCCGAGATCTCAACCAAGCCGGGCGCGAAGAAGCTCGTAGACGTTCCCAAGGGGCACAAGTTCTACAACGAGATCACCTGGATGTCGTCGAACGGCATTACAACCGGCGTGAAGCAGGCCAATGGATCGCTCGCCTTCGAACCGAAGGACCGTACATCGCGAGAGGCGACTGCCGCATTCTTGCATCGTGCAGAAATGAAGAAGTAGCCGCTACACCAGCCCGCGCGGTGACCGCGTAAATTCGGTCACCGACGCGGGCATCGCAATGCCCTCATTCAAATCGGGGGCGGGCAGCATCGTCGCGGCGAGTTCCTTGCGAGAGGAGGGCCGAGTCTCGGCAGAACGGCCGGGCAAGAGCCGATCGGTGAAGCGTGTGAGCAGCGCATCACGCTCTTCCTCGGGCACCTCAGCGAACCGACCAAACACCACGGCGCTGCGATACCACATAGACGACTCAAACATCGACCTCGCCACTACGAGCCCCGTTGTGCGCGTGATCGACACCGAAACCTCTTGTGACAATAGCGCGCGCATCCAGCGCGATCCGGTTGAGCCGTGAATCACGAGGTGGTCGTCGAACACGCCAAACGCGGTGGGCATCGCGACGGGCTGCCCCTCGACCACGACTGCGACATGCGCGAGCACGGTCTCGCGACAGAGGGCGTCGAACGCGGCACGGTCGGTTGTCATTTTCTCGGGCATACGGCGAGGTCGCATCGGGTGTGATGCGGGGGATGATGAGGCCATGGCAAAGTCTTTCGAGTCGAAGTGTGTAGATCACCCAGCCTGGCCGAACGCATCGCCTACTGGTATGCCAGAACCGTCGAAACATGACAGACCAATTATCGTTTCGGCGAGCAACTGCACCCCTTGCATAAGCTGCGGCACCGGGACCGCACCATACCCAAACACGATGCCGCACACGGGACTGGTGCTGCCATTCACGCCGGCCGAGGTGAACTCGGCGAGAGTCTCGACGAACACGCCCCGCATGCCCAGCCGGGCTCGCACTCGCTCGGCCGCGGCCGCAAACGGCAGCGGTATGACGAGGTGCAGGCCGCCTGACCCCCCGAGCGTGCGAATGCCGTGCCGTGCAAGCTCGGCTAGCACCAGTGCCCGACGGTGCTGGTACTCGCGCTTGTTTCGCGCAACCGAGCGCGCGAACGCACCGTCACCGATGAACTCTGCGAGTGCGTGTTGCGTGTGCGCCGAAACACTTGCCCCCATCGCCTCGCGCACGCTGAGCAGCGCGTCACGCAGGGCGCCTGCGGTGGGAAGCGCAATCATGCCGCACCGAAGTGAAGGCGACAGTATCTTGTTGAGGCTCGCAATATAGGTCACGACACCGTACGAATCGGCCGCCGCGAGCGCTGGCATCGCGGCGCCGTCATGCCGAAACTCGCTGTCGTAGTCGTCCTCGATGACGAGCACGCCATGAGCGTGCGCCCATTCCAACAGGCTGCGGCGTTCGCCCGCCGGCAGCCTCCCGCCCAGCGGAAACTGATGACTCGGGGTGAGCATCACGGCGTCGAACGGCGCCTGCTCGTAGAGCGCGGCGAGCTCAGCCTGCCGCACGCCATGCTCTGTGACAGCCAGCGGCACGAGCGAAGCGCCCGCGGCCGCAAGGGCGGCAGCACCCGCAAGGTAGCCAGGGCTCTCTACCACCACGCGCGGCGAACGGTCCAGTACACGCGCGAGCGCGAGCGCAACGATTACGAGCGCCTCAGACGTACCCGACGTAATGACCGTGTCATCGGCGTCGCAGGCGAGCCCGCGGTGCAAGCGCGTGTGCGTGGCGAACCTGGCCCGTAGCTGCTGCGTGCCACGGGGCTCAGGTGACGCCGCGGCCCACGGCATGCGGGCCGCGGCCGCCAGCGCGCGCGACCACGCCCGCGGCGGTTCGGCCGCGACGTACGGCAGCCCAGACCGCAGATCGATCGCGGCCGCTGCCAGCTGCGGCCTGTGATCCGGATCACCCGGCTGCGCCGCGTTGCCGAGCGCCGCACCGCCGCGTGCCGTGTTGCCGAGGTGCCGAGCAGCCTCCGTGACGCGGGTGCCCGAGCCCTGCACCGTCTCGACGAGATTGTCGCCGATGAGCCGCTCGTAGGCCCCGACCGCGACGGAGCGCGAGACGCCGAGGGCCGCTGCAAGCTTGCGCGTGGGCGGCAGTAGGTCACCCGGTGCGAGGGTGCCCGAGGCTATCGCGTCACGTACGCTGCGCGTGAGTTGCTCGGTGAGCGTGAGCGGCGAATGACGGTCGGGCACGAAGTGAGGCAGAACGTCCATCGAGCTCGCTTTTGTGTGGCGTGATCTTGCCAAGGTCGGGTGCAGTAAGTGTGCACGTTAGATTCACTACTAGAACTTCACTGTCCACAGAGAATAGTTTTGCCAGCCACCCGGAAAACCGAGTTCGGCGACGGCGCGACCTTTGAGCGAGCCAAATTCGTTCTCCACGAGGGATCTTACTTTGAGTCGCCAACTTGAGTTTGGTGAAGCGGTTTCTAGGAGTACCATGATCAAACAGAAGGCGCCGTAGATGCGCTCACTGTCCGTTTCAGGTAATGCCTCAAGGCCAGGGGAAGTGCGCATAAGGCCTGTGCCGACCGTCGGAAATCGTTTGTTCCATAAGCGGGCATGGTGCGCACTGGTATTTCTCACCTGTGTCAGTTGTTCGAGCCACCTGACCAGGGGGTGGTGTTTTAAAGCCTTTACTCGCTGGTTTTTAGAGAGCGTATCGAGACCGATTCGCACACCCAGCTTTTCCGCAATTTCCCATTGGTTGCGCGAATGTAGCCCTTGATAGAGGCGGGAGACGTCGGAAAAATCAAGTAATTCCATTAGCGCCCATATAGGTAGACGGCCACCGTAATGAGTGTCATGATGAGCGACAATGTCACTTCGGCCACGGGCGCGGGCAACACGCCTTGCGCCATGCTGAGCCACGCACTGTGTTGAAAGGTATGGCGAAAGGAACTCGCTTCAATATATGACATTGGATTGCTTGCGCCGAGGAGCTCGCACAGGTGTGAGCGAAGCATGATTTCAACGCGTTCTATGCCATCATGCACCAGCGTTCGTAGCTTTCGATCGAACTCGTACAGAGCAACGACATCTGCAAAGTCAGCTCCAGGAATGAAGTTCTCGTGCGTCGAGAACTTTGTATAAGGGACGCGATAGGGGTGCCAGTATGCACTCAGTCTGTAGTAGCCCACATTCGTGAGCCATTGAGACGCTAGGTCCTTATCGAGCTGCAATCCACGCTCGGCTAAGAGCGCGACTTGCTCGGAAATGCTGAGATATGGCTTCATCGATAAATCCGTTATAAAAAACGCCAGCCCACACCGAATAGTTCGGGCGGGCTGACTGTTGGTAGCGATTGTAGCAGATAGTCGGAGCATGCGTAACACTACGTGATGCGCCGTAATACTTCGTAGTTCATACAGTGACACAAACGAGCGGCCGGGGTGGCCGCGAGAATACCTTGGTCTCACCAGCGGCGCCCGAACAGGTGCGCTCTTCTCAAAGTCGAAGGAATCGCATGTCTGCAACCTCACCCCTGTCCAACGCCACGATCCTCGGGTACCCCCGCATCGGTCGGCGCCGTGAGCTCAAGCGCGCCGTCGAGTCGTTCTGGAAGGGCAACACGAGCGAAGCCGAGCTGCAGGCCACCGCCCGCGAACTGCGCGCCGTCACCCGTGAACGCCTCGCCGAGCTCGGCCTGCCCAAGACGGGCGGAGCGATCCCCGAGAGCTTCAGCTTCTACGACCAGGTACTCGACGCCACGCTCGCACTCGGTGCTATCCCCGGCCGGTTCGCGGGCGTCACCGGCAGCGACCTCGAGATCTACTTCGCGCTCGCACGCGGTGACGAGAAGCACCAGCCGCTCGAGATGACTAAGTGGTTCGACACGAACTACCACTACAGTGTGCCCGAGATCGATGAGGCGACGCCCTTCAAGGCAAACCCCGCCCAGCTTGTAGCCCAGGTCGTAGAGGCACGCGAAGCGGGCATCGACTCGCGCCCCGTCATCGTCGGCCCCGTCACCTACCTGCTGCTGGCCAAGGCCTCGGACGCAGCAAGCGCAGACTTTGCCCCCATCGATCGCCTCGATGAGGTTGTCGCGGTCTACGCCGAGCTGTTGCAGGCGCTCGCCGCAGCCGGCGCCACTTGGGTGCAGCTCGACGAGCCCGCGCTCGTGTCTGACTCTTTGTCGGTGCCGCGCGAGTTCGCCCTCGCCCTCGTCGAGCGTGCATACGCCACGCTCGGTGCGGCTACAGGCCGCCCGCAGATTCTCATCACCACCCCATACGGCGACGCTTCGGCTGCTCTGGCACGCCTGGGCAAGCTGCCGGTCGAGGCTGTGCAGACTGACCTCGTGCGCGGCACACTGCCCGCCGATGCTCTCGCCTCGGGCGAGCTGGCACAGGCGTTCGCGAACACCCAGCTGGTAGCGGGCGTCGTCGACGGCCGAAACATCTGGCGCACCGACCTGCGCCGTGCCTTCGCACAGGCAGCGCAGCTGCAGGCCGCCGGCATCAACACGGTCATCGGCACATCGAACAGCCTGCAGCACGTGCCACACGACGTCGCAGACGAGCAGCAGCTTGACGCTCAGCTGAAGAGCTGGCTGGCATTCGCAGATCAGAAGGTGCAGCAGGTAGCCACTCTCGCCGCGGGCCTCGAGAACGGTGCTGCAAGCATCGAAGCCGAGCTTGCCGACACCGAAGCGGCGCTCGCAGATCGCGCGCAGGCGGCGGGTGTGCGCGTGGACGCGATCCGGAGCCGCGTGAACGCGACAGGCACCGCAGATCGTGACCGCGTCACCGAGCAGCAGCGCCGTGACGCGCAGAAAGCCCTCGGGATTCCCGAGCTCGCGACCACCACGATCGGCTCGTTCCCGCAGACGACCGAGATTCGTAAGGCGCGCGCCGCGTTTGGCCGCGGCGAGATCGATCAGGCCGCCTACGACGGATTCTTGCGCGACGAGATCGAGCGCGTGATCCGGCTGCAGGAGGAGATTGGGCTTGACGTGCTCGTGCACGGCGAGGCAGAGCGCAACGACATGGTGCAGTACTTCGCTGAGCTGCTCGACGGCTTCGCGGTCACCGAGAACGGCTGGGTGCAGTCATACGGCACGCGCGCCACGCGCCCGTCGATCCTGTGGGGCGACGTGTCTAGGCCCGCGCCGATGACCGTCGCATGGTCGGCGTACGCCCAGTCGCTCACCCCGCGCCCCGTGAAGGGCATGCTGACGGGCCCGGTCACGATTCTCGCATGGTCGTTTGTGCGCGATGACCAGCCGCTCGCTGATACCGCCAACCAGGTGGCGCTCGCGCTGCGCGACGAGATCGACGACCTTGTCGAGGCTGGCATTCACATCGTGCAGGTCGACGAGCCGGCGCTGCGGGAGCTGCTGCCGCTCGACGCGAGCCGCCAGGCCGACTACCTCGACTGGTCGGTGGGCGCGTTCCGTCTCGCGACCGGAGGTGGAGCGGCTGAGGTGCAGATCCACACGCACCTGTGCTACTCAGAGTTCGGCGAGATCATTGGCGCCGTCGATGGTCTCGACGCCGACGTGACGAGCATCGAAGCGGCGCGCAGCCGCATGGATGTCGTCGAGCCGCTGGGTGACCACGGCTACTCACGGGGCATTGGCCCGGGCGTCTACGATATCCACTCACCCCGCGTTCCCAGCACTGAGGAGCAGGCCGAGCTGATTCGCATCGCCGCGGCCCGCATTCCGGGCGAGCAGCTGTGGGTCAACCCCGACTGCGGGCTCAAGACGCGCGGCTACGAAGAGACCATTGCGAGCCTCACGAACCTGGTGCGCGCGGCGCGCGAGGTGCGAGAGGCCGTGCCCTCGGGCGTCGCGTGAACACGCAGCATGTGAGCGCGCACGACGCGCGCACCGCGGCGGGGGAGCATGCCCCCGCCGCGTGGCCCGCGGGCGAACTGCCGACGGAGCCCGTGGGCTCGCTCCCGCGGCCCGCGCGGCTGCAGCGCACAGTGCTTGACGCGGAGCTCGGGCTCGTGTCGGCGAGCGAGCTAGCCGAAGCGCAAGACTGCGCGGTGCGCGAGACGATCGCGGGCCTTGAAGCGACCGGATCGCCCATCGTTACCGACGGCGAACAGCGCAGGCAGAGCTTTTCGAGTTACCCGCTCGGGCCCGATCCCGAGCGTAGCGCGCCGGGCGAAGACCCGGTGTTTGCCGTCTTCGCCGACGGCCATCACCGGGTCGTGCCGAGGCTCGCGCGCGCACCGTTTGAGTTTCGTGGGTGGGCCGCCGACGACGTCAAGGCTGCCCGCTCGCTCACCACGCTGCCGCTGAAGCAAGCGGTTGTTTCGCCGTCGATGCTGTCGCTCATGTGGACTGACGACCTGGCCGGTTCATACACGCGCGCCGAATTTCTCGACCATGTTGTGGCGGGCTGCGCAGAAGACATTCGCCGCTCGTTTGCGGCCGGGGCCGCGCGCGTCACGATCGACTTCACCGAGGGGCGGCTTGCTCTGCGCCGTGACCTGCGCGCGCCCTGGGCGGGGCCCGCCGCGCTCAGCGGGTTTATCGAGCTGATGAACCGCGTGCTCGATTTGGTGCCTGCGCCCCTGCGCCAGGCGGTCGGTGTGCACACCTGCCCCGGCAACGATCACGACAGCGCGCACAGCGCCGACGTCGACTATGCCGAACTGATTCCCGAGCTGTTTCAGATCGAAGCTGGCTACTTTCTGGTGCAGGCCGCGGGTGAGTCTGATCCGGATCGAGTGGCCCGGCTCGTAGGCCGTCAGCTGCGCGACCTTGCTGCGGCCGGCGGGCGCACGCCGCGGGTACTCTTTGGTGTCACCGACCCCACGAACCCGAAGCTCGAAACTGATCGCGAAATTGCCGAACAGCTCGTGCGTGCGGCCCGATTCGTGCCCCCTGCACAGTTGGGTTCAACCGACGACTGCGGGTTCTCGCCGTACTTGATTGACGAGAAGCCCCGACACGGTTCACCCGACTTTGCGCGTGACGTCGCCTTTGCCAAGATTGCCGCGCGTGTGCGGGGCACAACGATTGCGAGTGCCGAACTCGCTGGACGCCCCGAGGAGGTGCTCGTATGAGCTCATCTGATACTCGCGCATCGGGTGACCTGCTGCTCACCGGCAGCGCGCCGACCAAGCCACGGTTTTCGTTTGAGGTGTTTCCGGCTCGCAGTGGTGCCGCGGCGCTTGCGCTCGGAAACGCGGTGCAGCATTTGGCCGCGGCGGGGCCCGACTTCATCTCGGTGACGTACGGTGCGAACGGGTCGCACCGAGGTGCTTCACTCGACCTGGTGAAGTATCTGCGTGATCACACGAATGCCCTACCGCTCGCACACCTCACGACGGTGGGCGAGACGCGCGAGGCCATTCTTGAAGCGATTCACGGCATCATGGACGCTGGCGTGCACGACTTTCTCGCGCTGCGGGGAGACCCACCGCGCGGGTCTAGCGAGTCTGATGCGGCCGTGGCCGGTTCGCTCAGCTCGCTCGAGCTCGTTGAACTGGTGGCACAGGCGAGGGCCGAGCGCCCGCCGTTCACGAGTGTGGGGCGCACGTGCGTCGCGGCCTACCCCAACGGGCATGCGCTGTCGCGTTCTCGCGCCGAGGACGTTGACTGGCTCGTGGCGAAGCAGGAAGCAGGCGCACAGTTTGCGATCACGCAACTGTTCTTTTACGCCGACGAATACCTCGCGTTCGTGGCCGATGCCCAGCGCGCAGGGCTTACGATTCCGGTGTTGCCGGGCCTCATGCCGGTGGCGACAGCGGCACAGCTGCGCAAGGTCGCCGAGCTGGCGGGCCGCCCGGCGCCCTCAGAGCTGATGCGCGCAATCGAAGAAGCTGGCGGTTATGCACCAGAGCTCGGGGTTGAGCACACCATCGAGCTGTCTCGCGAGTTGCTTGACGGCGGGGCGCCCTCCCTGCATCTCTACACGTTCAACCGTCACGAGCGTGTGCTCGCGGTGCTGCGAGAGCTTGACCTGCTATCGCCCGCGCTGGTCTAGCGGGGGCCGAGGAGTGGTCGCGGGCTGCTAGATCGAGCGCAGCACCGCGACCACTTTGCCGAGGACCTCGGCGTGGTCACCCAGGATCGGCTCGAACGCGCTATTGCGGGGCAAAAGCCAAGTGTGGCCGTCGCGACGTCGAAACACTTTGACGGTCGCTTCGCCGTCGATCATGGCGGCTACGATATCGCCGCTGGTCGCTTCGCGTTGCTGACGAACGACAACGAAGTCTCCGTCACAAATCGCGGCGTCAACCATCGAATCGCCCACCACCTTGAGCATGAATACCGTGCCGTTGCCTACGAGCTGCCGGGGCAGCGGCATGATCTCTTCCACCTGCTGGTCAGCAGTGATCGGTACGCCGGCCGCAATCTGCCCGACGAGTGGCACGAAGGCAGTCTCTTCAGCTGACACGGGAGTGTCGACCGGGGGCTCGTCCACGGTGGGGCTCACGAGAATTTCGAGCGCGCGCGGGCGGTGGGGGTCCCGCCGAATGCAGCCCGCCAACTCGAGTCGGTTGAGCTGGTGGGTGACGCTCGAAAGTGACGAAAGCCCCACGGCGTCGCCGATCTCTCGCATGCTCGGTGGATACCCGCGCGTGGTTACCGAACTGACAATGTACTCGAGAATAACGCGCTGTTTCGCGGTCAGCCGGTCTAAGCGCTCTAACCGTTCTGCATTGGTGACCATGATGTCGACTCCTCGTTGCTGTGCTTCGCGGCAGGCGGGCTGTCGACGTCAGTGTCGGAGGTGCCTGCTTGAGTGCTCTCGTTGGTTCGAAAGCTTACCCGGCTTTGGTGCGACCCGCCAAACAAGTGTTCGAGAATTCCGTGCGCAAGTTTGGTGAAGATCGAACGAAGGGGTTGCGGTTTCGATATATCGAAGTTATATTCGAAAGCGATGTTCGCCCGTGTGGTGAACGCTCGATTGAAGGGAAATGACAATGAGTGCAGCAGTGACGCAGGTACCCATCATTCAGAGGGCACAAGCGGGCGCAGTCGCGCCCGCGGCGCGAGTGGCGCCCGTGCGTATTCGACTCACACGCCGGGGCCGCGTCGTCTTTGGCGGACTTGCAGCGTGTGCGGTGGCGGCATCGTTTGCCCTGGTGGCGACTCTTGGTGCACCGCAAGCTGTGGCGTCTGGGGAACCCAGTGGTGCTGAGTTTGGGTACATTGTGGCGGCGCCGGGAGCTTCGCTGTGGCAGCTGGCAACCGAGCTCGACCCGGCGATGGATCCCCGCGAGTTGGTGGCAGAGATCATTCAGCTCAACCAGCTACGCGGCGCCGACATCGCGGCGGGTCAGCCCATTGCGGTGCCGCTGCGCTATGGCGACAGCGGTTCGGTGATGGCCGCTGAGGAACTGGGGCTGTAGCCTGGCGTAGCATCTGGCGGGCAGCGCTGCTCGCCCTCTATAGACTGGCTGCGTGACCAGTTTGAGTGATCTTCCCCTCCGTGCCAATCTCGTGGGTAAGCGGCCCTATGGCGCTCCGCAAGACCCGGTTCCCGTGAGCTTGAATGTGAATGAGAACACGCACCCCATTCCCGACGAGGTTGTCGCAGACATCACCGCGGCGCTCGAAGTTGCCGTGCGCACGGCAAACCGGTACCCGGATCGCGAGTTCGACGGCCTGCGAGTAGCGCTAGCCGGCTACCTGGGGCATGGCCTCACAGCAGAGCAGCTGTGGGCCGCGAATGGTTCCAACGAGGTGCTGCAGCAGGTGCTGCAGGCCTTCGGTGGGCCCGGCCGCACCCTACTGAGCTTCACCCCAACCTATTCGATGTACCCGCTGCTGGCCGATGGCACTGACACTGGCTGGATCGCGGTGCCGCGGCCCGAGGGGTACCGACTGGCAGCCGATGATGTACGTGCGGCGCTCACCGAGCACCAGCCCAGCATCGCGATTCTGTGCGGCCCCAACAACCCGACAGGAACACCGCTCGACCGCGACGTGATTCTCGCCGCGTATGACGCGTTCGACGGGATACTGATTGTCGATGAGGCATACTTTGAGTTCGACGGCGAACGAGAGAGCGCCGTCACGCTCCTTGAGGGGCGCCCGCGGCTCTTGGTATCGCGCACGATGAGTAAGGCGTTTGCATTTGCGGGGGTGCGTCTTGGTTACCTAGCCGCAGACCCCGCCGTCATCGATGCCTTGCGCCTCGTGCGCCTGCCCTACCACCTGTCAGCCCTCACGCAGGCAGCGGCCACCACCGCGATCAAGCATGCGGCAACCATGCTGGCCACGGTTGCCGATATTCGCACTCAGCGCGACAGGCTCGGTTCGGCGCTGTCTGCGCTGGGCTACCGTGTGCATGAGTCGGGCGCCAACTTCTTGCTCGTCGGAGGTTTTGCCAACCCCGACGCGGTATTTGAGCAACTGCGTGCGCAGGGCATCCTGATCCGGAACCTGGGTATTGATGGACACCTGCGCATCACGGCCGGCACCGAGAGCGAGACGACCGCGGTGATCGACGCGATCACCGCGCTGACGCCTCAGAGCTAACGGGGCTCTCAGCGTCGCTGCACACACGCGGCGATAGGGTGCTGGGTATGCCTACAGCGCCCGAAGCCATGCCCCGCCACGTGCTCGAACGCCAGCTGCGCACGTCGCGGCTCGTTAATGTGATTCTTGCGGTGGTAGCCGCCCTCGCCCTCGTGTTTGGGGCGGTGCAATGGTCACAGAGTTCTGGCGCGGGCCAGGGCGCTGCAGCAACTCCGCAAGCGGGGGCGCAGACGGGTGAACAGGCCGAGGGTGAGTCGCAGGGTGCCCAGCTCGAGCGGCGAATCGACGGTGACCCGATGGCCATCGGTGACATCGACGCACCCGTCGTAATGACCGAGTGGGTCGACCTGCGCTGCCCCTACTGCGCCGTGTTTACGCGCGACACGCTGCCCGACGTGATCAAAGAGTACGTTGACGCGGGCAAGGTCCGCATCGAAATGAACGACGTCGCCTTCTTCGGTGAAGAATCCCTGCGAGCATCTGCCGCGGCACGCGCCGCGGCAGAACAGGGTCGCTACTTTGAATTCATCGACGCGATCTACCAGGCAGCGCCAGAGTCGGGGCACCCCGACCTTACGGCAGACGAACTGCTGGGGCACGCCAAGACGGCCAAGGTGCCAGACCTTGCACAGTTTAAGAAAGACATGGCCCGCGAAGATCTGCGAGCAGCGGTGTCAACCGACACCGAGCGTGCCAGCCAGCTCGGCGTGACGGGTGTGCCGTTCTTTGCCGTGGGTGGGCAGGGCGTGAGTGGTGCCCAACCCATCGAGACATTTCGCCAGTTTCTAGATGGGGCCGTCGGAGTAGCTCAGTGAACCTCACCCTCGCCGGTGCGTTCTTAGGAGGGGTGCTCACTCTGCTGAGCCCGTGCTCGGTGATGCTCCTACCCGCATTTTTTGCTTACGCGTTCACGAGCACGGGCGCGCTGCTCGCACGCACGGGGGTCTTTTTCTTGGGGCTTGCGACCGCGCTCGTGCCGCTGGGCCTCCTCGCAGGCACGGTCGGGGCCTGGGTGAGCACGAATCGATTTGAGCTTGTCAGTGTCGCGTCGATTGTGGTGATGGTGCTCGGGCTGGTGTTGCTGATTGGTGTGCCGATGCCCGGGGTGATGCGCCAGCGGGGGCCCGAGAGCGCCTCTGCCGTTGCGGTGTTTGCGCTCGGTGCGGTGTACGGGCTCGCCGGCGTGTGCGCGGGCCCGCTGCTGGGCGCTGCGCTGTCGTTTGCGGCGTTTGGGGGCAGCGCGGCGTTTGGGGGAGTCGTGCTGCTCGTCTTCGCGGCCGGCATGACGTTGCCGCTCTTCGTGCTCGCGCTCGTGTGGAACAGGGTGCCCGCCGTGCGGGGGCTCGTGCGGCCGCGTGAGCTGCGCATAGGTAAGTGGCGCAACGCGTGGACCAATGTGATTGGCGGCGCGCTGACCATTTTGATCGGTGCGCTGCTGTTTGTTACGCGCGGCACCACCACGCTCGGCGGGCTCGTCGGGGCCACCACCCAGGCAAAGCTCGAAGCCGACGTGCTGCGCGTAACCGAGGCCGTGCCGAACTGGGCCGTAGCGGTGGTGTTCATCCTTCTCGCGGGAACCTGGGCCGCGACTGTGGTGCTGCGCCGGGGTCAGACCGCTACTGCCGATCCGGCGGCCGAGCCAGCAACCCTGCCCGTGGCCGAGCGAGCAGGCGAAGCTGAGTAGACTGGGGAGTATGTCCGCAGCATCACGAACAGCGTCGCTCGAGCGTGTCACGAGCGAATCGCAGATTACCGTCTCAGTCAACCTTGATGGCACCGGCGAAGCCGATGTCGAAACCGGTGTTCCCTTCTTCGATCACATGCTCACCGCGTTCGCGCGGCACTCGCTCACCGATCTCACGGTGCGAGCAACGGGTGACGTGCACATCGATGTTCACCACACCGTCGAAGACACCGGCATCTTGCTGGGTCAGGCGCTGCTTGAAGCGCTCGGTGACAAAAGCGGCATCTCGCGCTATGGCGACGCACTCGTGCCGCTCGACGAAGCACTCGCACAGGCGGTCGTTGATATTTCAGGGCGCCCGTACCTCGTGCACTCGGGTGAGCCGGCCGGTTTCGAATTTCACCTGATCGGTGGGCACTACACGGGTTCGATGGTGCGGCACTTCTTCGAAGCACTCGTGCTCAACGCGCGCCTCACCGCGCACATCAAGCTCATTGAGGGCCGTGACCCGCACCACATCGCAGAGGCTGAGTTCAAAGCTTTTGCGCGCGCCTTCCGCGTCGCAAAAGCGAAAGATCCCCTCGTGAAGGGGATTCCGTCCACGAAGGGTGCTCTGTGACACGCAAGCGCGTGGTCGTACTCGACTACGGCTCAGGCAACGTGCACTCCGCGGTGAAGGCACTCGCGGCCGCTGGGGCAGACGTGACACTCTCGCGTGACCCGAAGCTGGTGGCAGAAGCAGATGGCCTGCTTGTGCCGGGAGTGGGCGCCTTTGGCGCGGTCATGCAGCAGCTGCGCGCAGTGCGCGGCGACGAAATGATTGAACGCAGGCTCGCGGGGGGCCGACCGGTGCTTGGCATCTGTGTCGGGCACCAGGTGATGTTCGCGCGTGGCATCGAGCGTGGCGAAGACACCGAGGGCCTCGATCAATGGCCCGAGACCGTGCACGAGCTGCGCGCAGACGTGCTGCCCCACATGGGATGGAACACGGTCGAAGCGCCCGAAGACTCGGTGCTCTTTCACGGCATTCGTCATGAACGGTTCTATTTCGTACACAGCTGCGCCGCGACCGAGTGGTCGATCGAGGGGCGCGGTGAATCGACCAGGCCGCGCGTGACCTGGGGTGAACACGGCGAACGATTTGTCGCCGCCGTCGAAAATGGACCCCTCAGCACCACCCAGTTTCACCCCGAAAAGTCGGGGGAGGCCGGCATCCAGCTGCTGCGCAACTGGATTGCCACGCTATAACTCTTGCGCCGTGGCGCGCACCACACACGACACACCACTCACGAGGAGACATTCGAGATGACCGAGTTTGCCAATAGCCCCGGGCTCCAGCTGCTTCCCGCCATCGACATGGTTGACGGCAAGGCGGTGCGCCTCACACAGGGCGAGGCCGGCACCGAGACGAACTACGGCAGCCCCGTTGACGCGGCGATGGACTGGATCGACCAGGGCGCCGAGTGGATTCACCTCGTCGACCTCGATGCGGCATTTGGGCGCGGCTCTAACGTGTCAGTGGCGAAGAAGATCATGCGGCGCGCGGGCAGAGTGAAGATCGAGTTCTCGGGTGGTATTCGCGACGACGCCAGCCTCGAAGCAGCCCTCGAGATGGGCGCGAGCCGCGTAAACCTCGGCACGGCAGCGCTCGAGAACCCCGAGTGGACCCGCGCTGTCATCGCCCGCCACGGCGAGAAGATCGCCGTGGGGCTCGATGTGCGCGGCGAAGTCGTTGCTACGCGCGGCTGGACCCAGGAGGCAGGCAACATCTGGGACGTGCTCGAGCGCCTCGAAGACGCTGGTTGCCCCCGCTACGTGGTCACCGACGTCACCAAAGACGGCACCATGCGCGGCCCTAACGTCGAACTTTTGGGTGAAGTGTGTAAGCGCACCGACCGCCCCGTTGTCGCATCGGGTGGCATCTCGAGCCTGGACGACCTCGTCGCGCTGCGCGAGCTTGTGCCGCACGGCGTTGAAGGCGCGATTATCGGCAAGGCGCTCTACGATGGCGCGTTCACGCTGCCCGCGGCGCTCGACGTCGCTTCGAAGTAGAAAGCCGCAGTAAACATGGCGATTAAACGACTTCCCTCCACCGGTGACGCCCCGAGGTCGACGGGGGTGCCCGAAAGTCTTGTGCCGGGCGGCGCTGCTGACTCCGCCGGGTTTCCGTGGGAGGGAAGAACGTTTGATCATCACGAAACCGCATTCGAGGGTGATGACGGAGCGGCTCCTGCCCACCTCACCGAAGCCGTGACCGCACTACGCAAGGCGGCCGCAGAGGCCGCCGCAGCTACGACTGCAGAAACACACTGGGAGGCGGTGGGCAGGCTCGCGGGCGCCCACGCCGACGTGATCGCGGCGCTGGGCACCGCGCGCGTGCTCGTGCCGATGCTCGCAGAAGCGGGCGACATTGGCGTGACTCCAGAGGGCAAAACGGTCGAGAAGTCGCAGGAGCTCTCAATCGTTGCGGTCGCGGCCCCCGACGGCCGCACCGTGCTGCCCATCTTCAGCTCGGTCGTGGCGATGACCGCCTGGAACGACACCGCGAGGCCCATCCCGGTGCCGGGGCCGCAGGCCGCGGTCGCCGCCGCGCAGGAGGAGCACGACCTTCTCATCCTCGATGCCGGCAGCCCAGGGCTCACGTACGGTGTGCGCCGGCCCGCGATCGCGGCCCTCGCGCTTGCCGAACGCTACGTACCGGCCTGGGCCGACGCTGAAGTCTCGGCCGCTTTCGAAGCCTCGGCTGCCGACGAGCCCGATGTCGCGCGGGTGTGGATCGCCCCGGCAGATCTCGCCGGCACGCTCGCCGCCC
This sequence comes from Leucobacter faecis, assembly GCF_054456635.2. Taxonomy (NCBI): domain Bacteria; kingdom Bacillati; phylum Actinomycetota; class Actinomycetes; order Micrococcales; family Microbacteriaceae; genus Leucobacter; species Leucobacter faecis. Next base: position 149,880 of record NZ_JBTJEP020000002.1, on the reverse strand, counting down.
CCGAGGTCGATGTTAGGATCCGGATCTCTCGCGAACTCGCCCGCCCAGAGCTTGAGGCGCTTTTGGGTCGCCTCGGGGCGCGGTGGGCGGCGCAAGAGGTGATTGCCGAGCGCGTCGATTCGCTGCGCGTGCAGCCGATCCTCGCGCAGGCGCCGCGCGCTTAGCGGCACGTAGAAGGTGCTACGCTCACGGGGTACTAAATACCGGGTTACCCGGTGAAGGAGCTTTCACGTGGCGCAAACATCTACGACTCCGCGCGCACCGCAGCGCGCGGAGTGGACCGGCCAACTCGGATTCATCGTTTCGGCGATCGGTTCGGCCGTTGGTCTCGGTAACATTTGGCGATTCCCGGGGGTCGCCTACGAGAACGGCGGTGGTGCCTTTCTCATTCCATACATCGTTGCTTTGCTCACCGCGGGCATTCCGATTCTGTTTCTCGACTACGCCATTGGACACCGATTCCGAGGCTCGGCGCCGCTCGCGCTGAGGCGACTTGCCGGTAAATTTGGCGAGGGGATCGGCTGGTTCCAGGTGATGATCTGCGTGTTCATCGCGATCTACTACACCGCCGTGCTGGCCTGGGCGTCGAGCTACTTCGTATTCTCGTTTGACCTGAAGTGGGGCGACGACGCGGCCGGGTTCTTTACGGGCGACTACCTGCAGTTGGCCGAGTCACCGTTCACCATGACCTTCGTGCCGGCGGTGCTGATTCCGCTCGTCATCATGTGGCTCGTCGCACTCGTCGTGCTGGGGGCGGGCGTGGTCAAGGGCGTGCAACGCCTCAACATGATCGCGATTCCGCTCTTGATCGTGGGCTTCATCATTCTCGTTGTGCGTGCACTGTTTCTCCCCGGTGCGGTCGACGGGCTGAACGCCCTGTTCACGCCCGACTTCGCTGCGCTCGCTGACCCCGCCGTGTGGGTCGCCGCCTACAGCCAGATCTTCTTCTCGCTGTCGGTCGCGTTTGGCATCATGATGACGTACGCCTCGTACCGCAAGCGCCGTTCAAACCTCACGGCCCCCGGCCTCGTGGTCGCATTTGCGAACTCGTCGTTCGAGATTCTCGCGGGCATTGGCGTGTTCGCGACGCTCGGCTTCTTCGCGTTTCAGCAGGGCGTGAGCGTCGGCGAACTCGACGGTATGGCCGGTGTGGGGCTCGCATTTATGACGTTCCCCGCTATCGCGAGCGAGATGCCGGGTGGTCAAATGTTTGGTGCCCTGTTCTTCGGCGCGCTCGTGCTGGCGGGCCTCACCTCGCTGATCTCCATCATGGAGGTGATCCTCGCGGGTGTCATGGACAAGTTCAACCTCACCCGTAAGCAGGCGACCTTCGGTATCGGCGGCGTGCTCGCCGTGATCTCGGTGATCCTGTTTGGCACCACCTCGGGCCTCACCGCCCTCGACACAATCGATAAGTGGGCGAACGAGGTCGGCATCGTCGGCTCGGCCGTCGTTATGACGATCACCGTGCTGTGGATTCGCCGCGCCGGCACCGAACTGTCGGGGCACCTGAGCGTGCTGTCGACGTTCAAGGTCGGCCGCGTGTGGCTGTTCTTCGTCTCGGTGGTAGGCCCGATCGTGCTCGGCTACATGCTGATCGCGACGATCGTGGGGCTCATCAACGAACCCTACAGCGGCTACGACTCGGGCTACCTGATCATCGTCGGCTGGGGCTCGGTCGCGGTGATGATCATCGCTTCGGCGCTGCTCACGATGAGCCCGTGGCGCTACAACCCCGACCGCTTTGCGCCCTGGCCGCACGTGCCCGGCGAACGCGCACTGGGCGGGCCCGCGACGAACTCCAAAACCGAAGGCGGCGCACGATGACTCCCATTGCAACCCTGTTTCTTGTGATCGCCCTCGTCGTGATTTGGGGCGGCCTCATCGCGAGCGCGATCTTCCTGTCGCGGCAAACCGAGGTCGCCGAATACCCCGCGGGCGGTGACGACGCACCGGGAGAGCAGGTCGAGTAGGCTCGTTCCATGAGCCTCACTGACGACGACCGCCCGTACACGCAGCGCACCGAGGTGCGCCGAGTCGGCAGGAGCGGGCTGCACCTGCCGCTCCTGTCGCTCGGCCTGTGGCAGAACTTCGGTGATGATCGCGCGCGTGACACGCAGCGCGAGATCATCACCGGCGCGTTCGACCGCGGCATCTACCACTTCGACCTCGCCAACAACTACGGCCCCCCGTACGGCGCGGCCGAGCGCAACTTCGGGCAGATTCTCGCGAGCGATCTCGCCGCTCACCGCGACGAGATCTTGATCTCGACGAAGGCCGGCTGGGATATGTGGCCGGGGCATCACGGCGCCGGCGCGAGCCGCAAGCACCTCATCACGAGCCTTGATCGTTCGCTCGAACGGCTCGGGGTCGAGTGCGTCGATGTGTTTTACACGCACCGGCCGGATCCCCGGGTGCCGCTCGAAGAGACGGCCCGGGCCCTGGACCACATCGTGCGCACGGGCCGTGCACACTACATTGGTATGTCGTCTTACGGCGCTGAGGCGAGCCGCACGCTTTCGCAGCTGATGCGTGAACTGGGCACGCCCATCACGATCCACCAGCCGTCGTACAACATGCTGAACCGGTGGATCGAGACCGAGGGGCTGCTCGACGTCGCCGCAGACGAGGGCTTTGGCATCATTGGGTTCACCGCGCTCGCGCAGGGCATGCTTACGAACAAGTACCTGGGCGGGATTCCCGAGGGCGCGCGCGGTGCTGGCCCGAGCTCGTTTAGCAACGAGGCGCTGACCGACGAACTTCGGGATCGCCTGCGCGCGCTCGCTGAGGTGGGCGAAAGCCGTGGTCAGTCGCTCGCGCAGCTGGCGCTCGTTTGGGCGCTGCGCGACGAGCGAGTTTCGAGCCTCGTCGTGGGGGCTAGTCGTGTGTCGCAGCTCGACGAGAACTGGCGGTCCCTGGCTAGGCTCGAGCTCACCGCCGACGAAGTTGCCGAGATTGAGCGGATCCTCGACGGAGTAGACGTCAACGTCGACCTGTGGCGCGACGCGCGCCAGGGCGGCGACGTGCCCGTCATGCTCTAGCAGCGCGCGCGACTGCGCCCCCGTCATTCTGCGCGACGAAGGAGTCGCAGAATCCAGACGTATGGATCCTGCGAGTCGCAAGCTCCCGCAGGATGACGGGTGGGGTGTTGCGCTGCGCCCCCGTCATTCTGCGGGGCCTTCTACCCCGTCATTCCGCGGGGCCTTCTACCACGTCATTCTGCGGCGGCCTTCTACCCCGTCATTCTGCGGGGCCTTCTACCCCGTCATTCTGCGGCGGCGAAGCCGATCGCAGAATCCACCCTCACAAAAAGTTGAGCAGCAGCACATAGCAGGCGGTGCCCGCCGCGATGCTTACGAGCGCGCGGCGTTTCGCCAGTAGGTGCACGAGGATCGTGACGGCGGTAGCTACCAGCACGGGCCACACCCGGCCCTGCTGTGAGGCGAGCTGATCGCGCAGCACGACAATTGCAAGAATCACGAGGATCCCCGCGGGCATCCACCGCCCGAGCGCCTGCACAAACTTCGACTTGCGCAGGGGTTTGAGAGCCGCGAAGGGCAGGGCCCGCAGCGCCAGCGTGATGGCTCCCGCGACGACGACGCCCGCAATCAGGTAGCCGGTGCTAGGCACGATCGCCTCCTCCGTCGGTGTCGGTCGTTGAAGCGTCGCCGAATGGAGCGGCACGCTTGCCCAGCAGGTATCGCACGCCGAGCAGGCCCGAGTAAATGATTAGTGCGACCAGCAGCTCACTGCCGCTTGCGATCAGCATCGCAGCGGCGACCGCTACGCAGGCGAGCAGGGCCGACGGCAGCTCGCGGCGACCCCTGATCGCGTCCATCGACATGACGACGAAAAGCGCCACGAGTGCGAACTCGAAACCCTCGATGGGGGCAGGCAGTGCGCCCGCGATGACGACGCCGACGAGGCCACCGAGCACCCAGTAGAACTGCATGGCGAGCTGCCCGGTGAGCATGCGGGCCGAGCTGAGGCGATCCGGATCCATGAGCACGTAGGTGGCGTACGCCTCGTCGATCATCGCGTATACCGAGTAAGCACGGGGCAGCCCCGGGCGCACGCGGCCAATGGGAAACGAGAACGCATAAAACACGTGGCGAAAGTTCACGGCGAACACCGTGGCGGCGATCGTGACGAGCGGGGTGGCGGCCGCGAGCATGCTCACGAGCAGCAGCTCCACTGATCCGGCGAAGATGCCGATCGACAGAGCGGGCGCGAGCCACCAGGGGAGGCCCGCCTGGATGACCAAGATCCCGAGTGCTATGCCGAGCGGAAAGATGCCGAGGCCGACCCCCAGGGAATCCCGGAGGCCGGCCGCGGTGCCCGCTCGCCGGGGCGGGTTAGTTGACAGGGCCCGTGTACTTCTCGCCGGGGCCCTGGCCGATCGCGTCGGGAATGGGCGACGCCTCGCGGAAGGCAAGCTGCACGGAGCGCAGACCGTCACGCAGGCTGCGCGCGTGCATGTCGCTGATCTCGGGCGCTGCCGCGGTGATGAGGCCCGCCAGCGCGTTGATGAGCTTGCGTGCCTCGTCTAGGTCGGTCTGGTTCTCGGGGTCGTCTGCGAGGCCCACCTTGACGGCGGCGGCGCTCAGCAGGTGAACGCAAGCGGTGGTGATGACCTCAACAGCCGCGACATCAGCGATGTCTCGCGTGGCCTGAGTCACGTTCTCGTCGTGCTCGGGGAGGTCTGTAATCTGCTCGCTCATGCTGTCCTGACTGTTGAATCTGATTCTGTGCTAAGATTTATTCGGTTCTCGGCTCGCGCCGAGATATCGGAAGAGGAGATACTCCCACCCGGCACCACAACTAGGTTACCGGGTAGTTGACACCCCGCCTTACGGCAGCTTTCAGGGTGTGGGAACGTGCATGCGCGACCCCGAATCCTCCTCCGATGCTTCATGACGAAGTCCCCATCATCGAGAGTAGAGGAGCCGGCGATCAGCGATCCCCGTACGAATGACAGAATCCGCGTCCCCGAGGTGCGACTGGTTGGTCCCAGTGGCGAGCAGGTCGGTGTCGTGCCGATTGATACTGCGCTACGCCTAGCGGCCGACGCCGATCTCGATCTCGTCGAGGTTGCCCCGAACTCTAAGCCTCCCGTGGCAAAGATCATGGACTTCGGCAAGTACAAGTACGAGGCGGCCCAGAAGCAGAAGGAAGCTCGTCGTAACCAGGCGAACACCGTACTTAAAGAGGTGCGCTTCCGTCTGAAGATCGACAAGCACGACTACGAAACGAAGACGAAGCGTGCAATCGGCTTCCTCGAGCAGGGCGACAAGGTTAAGGCCATGATCCTGTTCCGTGGCCGTGAGCAGTCGCGTCCCGAGATGGGCGTGCGTCTGCTGCAGCAGTTCGCCGAGGCAGTTGTCGAGTTTGGTGCGGTGGAGTCAAACCCCCGCATCGACGGCCGCAACATGGTGATGGTGATTGCGCCGCACAAGAACAAGTCCGAGGCAAAGGCAGAGCAGAACGCCCGCCGCGCCGAAGAGAAGGCCAGCCGCAAGGCTGAGAAGCCCGCGGACGACTAAAGCTTCGGTGTCTTAGACGCCGTACAAAGACGCGGCCCTCGGGCGCGCACACAATCAAGGAGAAATTGATGCCTAAGCAGAAGACCCACTCGGGTGCTAAGAAGCGCTTCAAGCTGACCGGATCGGGCAAGCTCAAGAAGCAGCGCGCCGGCCTGCGCCACAACCTCGAGGTTAAGTCCTCACGCCGCAAGCGCCGCCTCGGAGATGACCAGATCCTCTCCAAGGGTGACGCCAAGCAGGCAATGAAGCTCCTCGGCCACTAAGCCACGAGCGCATAGCTTTCATCTGAGAATTTTTGTAAGGAAGAACTGAAATGGCAAGAGTAAAGCGGGCCGTCAACGCCCACAAGAAGCGTCGCGTAATCCTTGAGCGCGCCGAGGGCTACCGCGGGCAGCGTTCACGCCTGTACCGCAAGGCGAAGGAACAGCTCGTTCACTCGTACGAGTACGCCTTCAACGACCGCCGCAAGAAGAAGGGCGACTTCCGTCGCCTGTGGATCCAGCGCATCAACGCTGGTGCACGTGCGAACGGCCTGACCTACAACCGCTTCATCCAGGGTCTCGCGATCGCTGGCGTTGAGGTTGACCGCCGCATGCTCTCAGAGCTGGCGACCAACGAGCCCAAGGCATTCGCCACGCTCGTCGAGGTTGCGAAGAATGCCCTCCCCGCCGACACCTCGGCTCCGAAGGCTGCGTAACTCGCTCTTTGCATGAAACCCCCGCTCTCTTTTGAGGGCGGGGGTTTTCTGTGCTCGGGGTTCTGTGCTCGGGGTTCTGTGCTCGGGGGGCGGTGCCGGCGTTATGCGAGGTGGCATAGGCTAGTTGGGTGAACGACGCGATTCTCTCGAACCCCAAGGCCACCCGTGTGAAGCGTGCGGCGGCTCTCTCTCGCAAGAAGGAACGGCTTGCTCAAGGACGGTTCGTTGTTGAGGGACCGCAGGCGGTGCGGGAGCTCCTCGCGCACTCGCCAGAGCGCGCTGACGTGGTGTACGCCACGCTGGGTGCAGAATCGTGGCAGCACGAGATTGATGCGCTCGCCTCAGACGCCGGTGTTGTCCTTGAACGCGTGACCGATGAGGTGCTCGCGACCATGTGTGAGACGGTGCACCCGCAGGGCGTGGTGGCCGTCGCGCGCACCTGGGAATCGTCGCTTGACGATGTCTTTGCGGGGGCGCGGCTCGTCGCGGTGATGCACGAGGTGCGCGATCCGGGTAACGCCGGTGCTGTGCTGCGGGCGGCTGACGCCGCGGGCGCAGACGCCGTCGTGTTCGCGGGGGAGTCAATTGACCCGTTTCACCCGAAGGTCGTGCGCTCGACGACGGGGTCACTGTTTCACCTGCCCGTCGCTGTGGCACCGACGCTGGCCGATGTGCTCGCGGCGGCGGGGCGTGCGGGCGTAACCCCGATTGCGGCCGATGTGCGCGGCGGCGACCTGCTCGAGGCTCGGGCCGAAGGGGTGCTGGCGGGGCCCGTGGCCTGGGTGTTTGGCAATGAGGCGCGCGGCCTCACCGCGGCCGATCGCGAATCGATCGGCCGCGCGCTGAAGCTGCCCATCTACGGCAAAGCCGAGTCCCTCAACCTCGCGACCGCCGCGAGCGTGCTGCTCTACGAGACTGCGTTTGCGCAGCGAGCATAGAGCAAAACGCGAAGCGTTTTGTCGCGAGCTGCGGTGCCGCACACGGCGGCAGGCGAGCATAGAGCAAAACGCGAAGCGTTTTGCCGCGAGCTGCGACGCTGCCCCTGTCTCGTCATTCTGCGCGACGCAGGAGTCGCTGAATCCAGTTTTCGAAAAGCCTGGATCCTGCAACTCGCTGCGCTCGTGCAGGACGACGGGATTAGGGCCTACGCGAGCAGTGACGCCCCCAGCATCTCGCCCGGCTCAAACCCCGGGAGGATCGCAAACACGGCAGACCCCGTGTGAGTGACCCACTCGTTGAGCAGGTCGAGTTCGTCGAGCCTCTCTTGAATGGGCACAAACTGCCGCAGTGGGTCGCGCTGAAAGCAGGCAAACAGCAGCCCGGCCTCGTCGCCCGTGTCGTAGTTCACGGCGCGCCGGTAGATGCGCTCGGCGGGGTCGGTCGAGTGCGCCCGGCGCGCGTGCGCGTAGCTCGGAATCACGGGCAGCCCAGACGCCGTCTTCGCGTCGAAATCGATGGGCGTGTGCTCGGTGCCGCCGGTAAGGGGCGCCCCGTCTGACAGCGTGCGGCCGATCGTCTGCTCGCGCCCGGGGCGGTCGACCATGTCCCACGTGTCGAGCTCCATGCGGATCCGCCGCAGCACGAGCGCCGAACCACCCGCAAGCCACCCTCCCGCATCAGGTAACCAGACGAGCGACGCAAAGTCGTCGTCGGTGGGGGCCGGGTTCACGGTGCCGTCGACCTGCCCCATAAGGTTGCGCATTGTGGCGCCCGGCTTCTCTGCACCGCGCGCCTGCCGAAACCCCTGCTGCACCCACGCCCGCGTCGCGAACGACGAGAGGTCTCGGTCGAGCATGCGGCACGCGTGCGCGACCGCGAGCGGGTCGTCGGCCTGCACGAGCAGCACTAAATCACCGCCGTCGTACCCGTTGCCCAGCTGATCGAGCGAGAACGCCGGCAGCGGAGCGAGCCACTCGGGCCTGCGCATCTGGTCGACGCGGTCGACGAGCGCGGGCCCCACGCCCACGGTGATCGTGAGGCGAGCAGGCCGCTCGGCGAGCTCGGGCTCCGAGTCCGCCATGGGGGCCACACCTTGCGTGAGCGCCTCGATGTCTCCGGTCACAACCCGAAACATGCGCTCGAGCGCTGCCCGGTCGGTCTCGGGTCGCAGCGTGTACGCGACGTAGCGGGTGTGTGCCGTGTGATCGGTGACGACCCCGGCCTGGTGCGGGCCGTGACAGGCCAGGTACTCACCGCCGAAACCTGCTTCGGCGGCAGCGGGCGCGGCATGATCCGGATCGGTGGCGAACGCTCGCGCGCCGAGCGATGCCGCGAGCGTCGCGCCGACACCGAGGGCGGCGCCGGTCGCGCCCCCCGTGAGGAGGGCGCGCCGGCTCAGCCGCGCGGGCTGAGTGTTTGAAGCGACGTCAGTGTTCTGCGTGCGCATCTTCGGTGTCGCCCTCGTAGTTCTCCTCTGCCCCCGCGTAGCTCTTTGCGAGCACGGTGACCTCGACGGTAGAACCGTCGTCGAAGGTGAGCGTGACGGGCACCTCGTCGCCGGGCAAGAGAGCCGCGGCGAGCTCCATCAGCATGATGTGGTTGCCGCCGGGCACAAGCTCGAAGGTGCCGCCTGCGGGCACAGTGAAACCGCCGTCAACCTCGCGCATCGTGGCACTTGCCCCCGAAGTGACCGACTCATGCAGTTCGACCACGTCTGCCACGGAGCTTGTGGCGGATACGAGCGTTACGTCGGTGTCGGTGGGGTTGTGGAGTGTGCCAAACACGCCGCTCATGCCGTCTGCGGCCTTCGCCCAGCCAGCATCGAGGGTCAGCCCGGTGGCGGCGCTGCCTGTCGTGTGTTTGCTCTGCCGCTCGGTCTGCCGCTGGGTCTGCTGCTGGGCCGCCGCACCGGTCGCGGCGCCATCGCTGGCCGAACATCCAGTGAGGGCGAGCGCCGCGACAAACGCAGCCGAAGTGAGCGTGAGTGAAAGGTTGCCGCGCATTACAGGGCACCCCCGTTGGTGTTGGTGCCCGTGTTTGTGTCGGTACCAGCGTCGGTGCCAGCGGTGTCGCCAGCGGCCGTGTGAGTCCCACCGAAGGCAGCGGCGCGCTCGCGGCGGCGCACTGTCAGCATCACGACGACCGCGACAACCGCGACGGCAGCGGCGCCCACGCCGATCAGCGCACCGACGGGTGCGCCGCTTGCTACGCCTGCGGCCTCGCCCGCCGCACCGTCGCCTGCGGTGTCTGCAGCGCTGGCGGTGTCCGTGGTACCAGCTGGGGCCGTCTCGGGCGCGCCTTCGCCGAGCGTGGCCGAGCCGTCAGCTTCAACAGTCAGGGTGAAGACGCCGTCGATGGGGTGGCCGTCACTCGATACAACGCGCCAAGCGCCCGCGTAATCGCCCGCTTCGAGTCCCTGCTTGATGGGCTGTGTGACGTCGGGGCCGTCGATCTCGGGCTCGCCGCCGCGGGCGTCAGCGCCGCCGGGGCCAGTGAGCACAAACTCGGTGCCCACCTCGATGACGCTGTTGCTAAACGAGAGGCGCACGGCCTCGGCCGTGCCGTCGGCGTTCTCTACCACTTCTGAGCCGACGAGCTGGTCGTGCGCGAGGGCGGGGCTTGCGGGGCCAAACGCCATGGCGCCGAGCGCGATCGCGGCGGTCGCAAGCGCCCCGCCCATGAGCGCGAATAGGCGGCGCGGTGGGCGTGCAGCATGCGACGCGGCGGCAGCCGGCAGCGCTGTTACGGGAGTGGTGGGTACGACTGAGTACTGCTGAGACAAGGGGGTCTCCAAATTTCTCCGGCCGTCTGACATGCAGGGGCCGGGTAGCGCGCCAGGGCACACTGCCACGTGGCGCTAAGAATATTAAAAGTTAAGAGAAGGGCGCGTCATCGAACGCGGGCGGCCCGCGGTGCGAGATCACGGCGAAGAATACCGGCTGCGGCAGCTCCAGCACCCCGGGGGTGCACACTGCGCGGGCCGTGCGCGGGACTGTTACCGCAGCGGGGTGGCTCAGCGGTAGCGCACGCCCCACGAGCCGGGCGAGGGCGCGTGCGGCCCGCTCGCCGCGGTGCATCAGCGCAATGGTGATGAGCGCGCCGAGCGCGTGACCCACCCACATCGCGGTGTCGGCGGCGCCAGCCGCCGCGAGATCCGGCACGAAGTTTTGCATCTGAGCGAGGTGCGCCGCGTGCAGTGGGGCGGGCGGGCGCAGGGTGCCAGGTGTGCCGGGCGTTAGGAGGCCCAAGCCCGCAAAACACCAGTGGTAGACGAACTGGGCGGCCGTCACGGCGAGCGTGAGGCGCCAGAGGCCGAGCCGTCTGTGCGCGAGCGCCGTGCTCAGCGGCAGAGCGAGAATCGCCGTCGCGACGACCGAGAAGAGCGTGACTTCGCCGCCCGCGAGCGCGTGCGAGGCAGCGGCGGTGAGTGTCGCGGCACCAGCAACCGCGGCGCCGCGCACCGTGCGCTCGCCGCGACTCATGGGGGCAGCGGCCAGGCGCCGTGCCGTCATGCTCTGCATGCGCCCAGTCTATCGGCGCCGCGCTCGGGCAGCTGCGAAGTGTCGGGTAGCCTCGGGGATACCGGTGAAGGAGACCTGCTATGCCCGCAATTGATTTGAACGCCGACCTCGGCGAAGCGACCGGCCGCGACGGGATCGCAGCCGACGCCGCCATTCTTGCGCAGGTGACAAGCGCTAACGTCGCCTGCGGGTTTCACGCGGGTGACCCGGCGGGTATTCTCCGCACCTGCCGCATCGCCGCAGAGAACAGGGTCTCGATCGGTGCACACCCGGGGTACCGCGATGCGGCTGGCTTTGGCCGCCGCTTCATCGACTACGACCCCGGCGTGCTCGAAGCCGAGACGATCTATCAGGTGGGCGCGGTGCGTGCGCTCGCGGCAACGGTCGGCGCCGAAGTGCGCTACATCAAACCGCACGGCGCGCTCTACAACGCGCTCGCACAGCACGAGGCGCAGGCGCTCGCGGTCGTGCGCGCCGCCGTCGCGACGGGGCTGCCGCTCATGGTGCAGGCGTCTTCGCGCACCGTGCAGCTCGCGGCCGACGCGGGCGTGCGCGCGATCGGCGAGGGCTTCGCCGACCGCGGCTACCGGCCCGACGGCACGCTCGTGCCCCGCTCAGAACCGGGCGCACTGCTGGGGCGCGACGAGGCGATCGCGCAGGCGCTCCGGATCGCCCAGACGGGCACCGTGATCGCCGTAGGCGGTGTCGAGATCGAGGTGCCAGCCGAGAGCATTTGCTTGCACGGCGACAGCCCCGGCGCGGTGCTGCTTGCGGCCGAGATACGCGCGGAGCTTGAACGCGCGGGTGTGACGGTGCGGGCCTGTGTGTGACATGAAACACGAGCGCTTCAAGGCGCGGCTCATGGGGGATCGGGCCGTGCTGATCGAGTGCGCTGGTGTGACGGGCGCTTCCGCTGGTGCTGCTGGTGCTGGTGCTGCTGCGGTTGCCGAGGTTGCCGAGGTCGCTGCTCTCGTCGCGCGGTTGCACGGGGTCACCGAAGTCGTGCCCGCTGCCCGCACTGTTCTGGTCGTCTGCAAGGACTGGCGCGCTACGAGGGGCGTGCTCGCGTGGGCTGAGCGCGGGGGCGTGGGGCCTGGCACTGATGCCGCAGCGAGTAGCTCAGCGCACGGCACAGCAAGCGAGGCCGTGCACGGCGCAGCACACAGCACCGGGCACAGCATCGGGCACCGTGCCGCGCACGTCACGATCGATGTCGTCTACGACGGCGAAGACCTGGCTCTCGCTGCAGCACTTGTCGGTGTGAGTGGCGAAGCGCTCGCCGCCGCGCACACGAACGTCTCGTGGCGGGCAGCGTTTGGTGGCTTTGCGCCGGGGTTCATGTACCTCACCGCCGATAACTGGCCGTACCGGTTGCCCCGGCTTGATGCGCCGCGTGCACGGGTTGAAGCTGGCGCGGTGGCGCTCGCAGGGGAGTTCTCGGCGGTCTATCCTGCCGCCTCACCCGGTGGGTGGCAGCTCATCGGTCGCACTGCTGCGCCGATGTGGGAGCTTGAACGCGCGGAGCCCGCGCTCGTGCGACCGGGCGACACCGTCGAGTTTCGTGCGGTGCGCGAACTGGTGCGGGCGCGCGCTAGCGGCACCAGTGGCGGTGGCGGTGCTGAGCGTACTGCTGACGCCACTATGGGCGTGGCGGCCGACCTCTTCGTAGTCAGCGGTGTAGCAAGCGACGACTCAGGCCCCGCTGCGGCCCCCGCCGCCGCGACGTTTACTGTCGTGCGCCCCGGCACCCAAACCTTGATCCAAGACGGCGGCCGACCGGGGTACCGTGCGGTCGGAGTGACCGAGTCAGGAGCCATGGACCGCGCGGCGCTCGCCCGTGCCAACGAAGCAGTCGAGAACCCTGCGGGTGCGGCCGGCCTCGAAATTCTCGTGGGCGGGCTCGAACTGCGGGTGGAACGCCCGGTAACGGTAGCCATCGCGGGGACCGCCGTGAGCTTGGAGGTTCACGAAGCGGGGGAGCGCCGCACCGTTCTCGCGGGCACTCCGGTCGCTGTGCACCCCGGGCAGCGGCTTACCCTGGCGCACGTTGGCCCTGGCATGCGCGATTACCTCGCGGTGCGCGGCGGGGTGCTCGGGGTAGTCACACCGGAAGGTGGCGTCGAGCCTGCAGAGGGCACAGAGACAGTGGACACACAGGCAGACGGCACAGAGACAAACGGCGCGCAGCGGCAGGGGTGGCTCGGCAGCCAGGCCACCGACACACTCTCGGGCATCGGGCCCGCGCCGCTCGCTCAGGGCACCCAGTTTGGCGTTGGTGAGGTGGTCGAGAGACCCCTCGATGGCCCCCGGCCGGCCAAAGCGGTCGATGTAGTTGAACAGTCTGAGGGTCGCGAGCACACGGGGTCCCCTGGGCAAGCCGAGCTCCCAGCGAGGTCAGGGCAGCCTGACCAGCCAGCGGTGCCCGTTCTGCGCGTGCTCGCCGGGCCGCGCGACGACTGGTTTGATGAGGAATCGCTGCGCACGCTCACCGAGGCAACATGGACGGTGAGTGCACAGTCCAACCGGGTCGGGGCCCGCCTCTCCGGGCCTGTGCTCGAGCGACGAGCCGCACAAACTGACGACGCGGCACCCGCTGAGCTGCCGAGTGAAGGCATGGTGCGCGGCGCGCTACAGGTGCCGCCGGGCGGTGAACCCGTGCTGTTTCTGGCTGATCACCCAGTCACCGGCGGTTACCCGGTCATTGCCGTAGTGATCGACGACGACCTCGACCGGGCAGGCCAGCTCGCGCCCGGGGCCCCCGTGCGATTCGCGATCGTGAGCGCTGACGCCGCCTCTGAGACGGGAACATGGCCCGCCGCCCAAGTTGCCAAAGTCGCGCAGCCGCACCCTGCGCGGGTCACCTGCACGTTCGAGATCGACGGCAGACGCCACAGCGTGACGATGCCCGGCGCGCTCGCCGCCGCGATTGACCTGGCGTTTGCCGCTGACCCTGCTGATGCCGCAGACCTCGCTCATGCCGACGCAGCCCACGAGTTCATCGCGGGAATCGTGCGGGCGATCCGGAACAGCGGGTAACCAGCGCAGCGCGGCAGGCGACAAAGCACAGCAGGCCACAGAGCCCAGCCGCACCGACTAAGATGGGATCTCGTGTCAGAGAGCGAATCGAATAGGCCAGCGGAGTCGAATCCGATCACCCAAGAAGCGGCAGATGCCGCGGTCGCAGGTGCCCGCGCAGCGTTTGCGGCGGCGGGCAGCGTTGCCGAGCTGAAGGCTGCCCGCGCGCAGCACTCGGGCGAGGGCTCAGCCATCGCGCAGCTGAACGCGCTCATGCGTCAGGTGCCCAAATCAGAGAAGGCCGCGACCGGCAAGATCATGGGCCAGGCCCGTGGCCGCGTCGAGGGCGCGTACAAGGCTCGCGAGGCCGAGGTTGCTGCCGCCGAGGCCGCAGCGCGTCTCGTGGCAGAGACCGTCGACGTGACGGCAGCGCCCACGCGCCGCCGCACCGGCAACCGTCACCCGCTTGCGCAGCTGCAAGACGAGGCCGCCGACGTGTTTATTGGCATGGGCTGGGAGATCGCAGAGGGCCCCGAACTCGAGCACGAGTGGTTTAACTTTGACGCCCTGGGCTTTGACCCCGACCACCCGGCGCGCGCGATGCAAGACACGTTCTTCGTGGAGCCCGCAGACCGCCACCTGCTGATGCGCACGCACACCTCGCCCGTGCAGATCCGGTCGCTGCTCGGCCGCGAGCTGCCCGTGTACGTGGTGGCTCCGGGCCGCACGTTCCGCACCGACGAGCTCGACGCGACCCACACGCCCGTGTTCAGCCAGATCGAGGGCATCGCGATCGATCGCGGCTTGACTATGGCGCACCTGCGCGGCACGCTCGAGCACTTCGCACGCCAAATGTTTGGCGAAGAGGCAAAGATTCGCCTGCGCCCCAATTTCTTCCCGTTCACCGAGCCGTCGGCCGAGATGGACGTGTGGCAGCCGAACGCCAAGGGCGGCGCGCGCTGGGTCGAGTGGGGTGGCTGCGGCATGGTCGATCCCAAGGTGCTCGCCGCCGCGGGCATCGACCCCGAGGAATACCAGGGTTTTGCGTTTGGCATGGGCATTGAGCGCACGCTCCAGTTCCGCCACGACATCAACGATATGAGAGACATGGTTGAGGGCGATGTACGCTTCAACCGTCAGTTCGGAGGACTGGTCTAATGCGCGTTTCACTCAGCTGGCTGGGCGAATTCGTCACGCTCCCCGAGGGCACGACCCCCGAAGAGGTGCACGCCGATCTCGTGCGCGTGGGCTTCGAAGAGGAGTCGATTCGGCGCTTTGACGTGACCGGCCCCGTCGTCGTCGGCGAGGTGCTCTCTGCAGAGCCCGAAGAGCACTCGAACGGCAAGACGATCAACTGGTGCCAGGTGCGCGTTGCTGCCCCCGGCGCTCTCGCAGCCGATGGCGGCGAAGACGTGCGCGGTATCGTGTGCGGCGCCCACAACTTTGGCCCCGGCGACAAGGTCGTGGTCTCGCTGCCCGGCGCCGTGCTGCCTGGCGGCTTCGAGATCTCGGCACGCAAGACCTACGGTCACGTGTCCGACGGCATGATTGCCTCGGCCCGCGAGCTCTCGCTCGGCGACGAGCACGACGGCATCATCGTGCTCGGCACGCTCGGCCTCGACCCCGAGGTGGGCACCGACGCGAAGGCGCTGCTGGGTCTTTCTGACACGGCCGTCGAGATCAATGTGACTCCGGATCGCGGCTACGCGTTCTCGGTGCGCGGTGTGGCCCGCGAGTACTCGCATGCAACCGGCGCAGCGTTTGCGGACCCGGCGGCGGCCGTAACGGTCGCCCCCGCCTCGGGGTTCTCGGTTTCGCTGGCCGACGAGGCGCCCATTCGTGGTCGCGTCGGCGCAACGGGCTTCGTCACCCGCGTCGTGCGCGGCATCGATGCGACCCGCCCCACGCCCGCGTGGATGGTGGCCCGCCTACAGCTCGCTGGTGTGCGTGCGCTGTCGCTGCCCGTCGACATTTCGAACTACGTGATGCTCGAGCTCGGTCAGCCGCTGCACGCCTACGACCTCGCGAAGGTCACCGGCGGCATCACCGTGCGCCGCGCGGCTGCGGGCGAAACGCTCGTGACACTTGACGAGCAGGAGCGCACGCTGCACGCCGAGGACCTCGTGATCGCCGACGAGTCGGGCGTGATCGGCCTCGCCGGTGTCATGGGCGGCCAGTCCACCAAGACCGACGATACGACAGTTGATGTGCTCGTCGAAGCCGCGACGTTCGACCCCGTATCGATCGCACGTTCCTCGCGCCGCCACAAGCTGCCGAGCGAAGCTTCGAAGCGCTTTGAGCGCGGCGTCGACCCGCGCGTTGCGGCCGCTGCCGCGCAGCGCATGGTCGACCTGCTCGTGTCGCTTGCAGGGGGCACAGTAGATACGCTGGGCGGCGAGATTGTGGCTCCCTGGGAGCCCGTCACGGTGTCGCTGCCGCTTGAGCGCGTCAACGGTCTGATGGGCGCGGACTACACCGACGAAGAATCGCGTGCAGCGCTCGAGACCATCGGCTGCACGGTTGCTGCTGGAGCTGCCGAGCGTGAGCTCATCGTCACGGCGCCGAGCTGGCGTTCGGACCTTGCGCGCCCCGCCGACCTGATCGAAGAGATCGCCCGCATCGTCGGCTACGACCGGATTCCGTCGGTGCTGCCCGTCGCTCCCGCCGGGCGAGGGCTTACGCGTGAGCAGCGCCTGCGCCGCCGCGCAGCCAACACGATCACCGCCGCCGGTCTCGACGAGGTGCAGAGCTACCCGTTCGTGTCGCGCGCCCAGCTCGATGCATTTGGTGCGGGCGCCGAGAACACTGCAGACGCTGGTTCTGACGGGCCCGCTGCGGTCGACGCGATCCGGCTCGCAAACCCGCTCGATGGGCAGACGCCGTTCTTGCGTCGTTCGCTGCTGCCGGGTCTCGTGACTGCGGCTCAGCGCAGCGTGTCGCGTGGTATCACCGACCTTGCGATCGTCGAGTTCGGTTCGGTGTTTGAGCCGATGACGGGTGACGCTGTGCTCGGCACCGATGAGGTGCCGCCGCTTGGCGAGCGTCCGTCTGACGAGACGCTCGCAGCGCTTGACGCGTCGATTCCTGTGCAGCCGCGCCGTGCTGCCGGGCTGTTGCTGGGCGACGTCGTTGCCAAGCAGCCGGGCGAGGCCGCGCGCGAGTACGACTGGGCAGACGCGCTTGACGCCGCCCGCGAGGTCGCGCAGGCGGTTTCGGCGGAGCTCGTAGTGACGCAGGGGGCGCATCGCGCGTTCCACCCGGGCCGCACCGCCGAACTGTCGGTGCGCGTGCATGTCGACGCCGACGGCGAAGACGGTGGGCTCGAGGTCGTCGGCGTTGCTGGCGAGCTGCTGCCCGAGCTCGTCGCGGGGCACCACCTGCCAGGCCGTGCGGTCGCGTTTGAACTTGACCTTGAGCGCGTGATCGAGCTTGCCCCGCGCGTGCCCGAGACCGCTCAGCTGTCGACATACCCGGCCGCAACGCAGGATCTCACGCTCGTTGTTGCGGCCGATGTGCCCGCGGGTGACGTGCTCGCCGTAGTCACGGCGGGTGCGGGTGAGCTGCTCGAGTCGGCGCACGTGGTCGACGATTACCGTGGCCAGGGCGTCGAGGAGGGACAGAAGGCGCTGACCTTCGCGCTGCTCTTCCGCGCGACCGACCGCACGCTGAAGGCTGAAGAAGCGAGCGAGGCAAAGCTCGCGGGCGTGGCCGCGGCCGAGCTCGCTTTTGGCGCGCACCTGCGCGACTAAACGCTGCTTTTAAAGACCCGGGCGCTTCTCGCCTCTGTGTATGCAGGGGAGGGGGGAGCGCCCGGGTCTTTTTTGTTGGCGGTGGACTTTCGTCCCGTTTATTTCTGTGCGTCAATTCATGCCCGTTAAGTAGTGCAGCCCCGTCGTCTGCTGTCATACCGCGTGAGCGCGCCCCCTATGGTCATTCTGCGCGAGCTTCTGAGCCTTTGCAGCACCACTTGTCATGCTGCGCGAGGAACGAGTCGCAGCATCCACTGCCGCATGAGGTCGAGTCGTCCACAGCCCCCTGTTTCGACCAAAAATTGGCGTAATCACGCCAAATCTGTGGATAACTTCACTCGAATAAATCTACGATCCGTGAGACAATAGGGTATGGAAGCCAAACCCTCACCACAGCACGAAGAGCCCCTTGCGGGCCTCTTCGCTGAGGCTGCGAGCGAGGGTGCTGATGCGGGCTCGAACGCCCCGGCCGCGGCCGGTGTTTCAGGCATGAGCGCTGCTGCGGGGGTGACTGATGAGTCGGCAGTGCCCCCTGTGGCGGATGCTGTAGGGGGCGCCGTCGTGGGTGCTGCTGGCGGGTTGGGGATGCAGGCGAAGTGTGACGAGATCGTGCAGCTTATGGCGCACGTGCAGTCCTTGTTTCCGGCCGACTGCCCTGGTGCTGACGCGCGTACGGTCGTGAACGCGCTCACCGACGAGGGGGCGAGTGATTTCGCGAAGATCGTGGCTCAGGTGATGCGCAAGTGTTCTGAGCTGGAGGTACTCAGTGCCGGGGCGGTGGGAAGCCGGTCGGTGAAGCGTGCCGGGCAGCCCGGGGTGGCGCAGGCGAGTGGTTTCAAAACGGGTGTTGAGATGATGCAGCACCTCATGGGGAGTTCGTGGGGTGAAGCGTCTCGCAAGGTGCGGGTGGGCCAGAGCATGCTCGCCGGTGAGACCGCCGAACGCGAAGCGCGCGAGCAGCGTGAAGCACTCGCGGCGCGGTTTGGTGCCTGCACGAGTGACACGGGTGACGGTGACGGCGCCGATGGCACAGCCGACGGCAGTGGCGGTGACGATGGTGATCTGGCCGGTGTTGACGCCGCGGCTTCTGCCGCAGCGGCGGCTGAGGCTGCTGCGGCGGAGGCCATGCTGGTGTTGGCGGTGCCGTGGCACACGGTGCTCGACCGGGCCGTGTCGCGTGACCGGCTCACCGACCCGCAAAACGATGCGATCAGGCAGGGCCTCGGTGCGCCGCCGTGTGCTCCCGCACGAGACGCACAAACCGTAGATACTACTGCAGGCGCTGCGACTGGCACCGCAACGCCTGGTGCCGCGGCAAACAGCAATACCCAGGTAATGCCGGCGTGTGCGTTCCACACGGCAGCCTACGCGGCCCTCCACACTCCCCAGTATCAGCAGGACCCTGCAACGCTCTCCGCCACCGGAGACGCCACTAACACCGCCCCCACCACGGCCGCGGATTCCGCGGCGATCGCTGGAGCCGCTACCGCTATTGGCGGCGCCGCTACCGCTATTGACACAGAGGCAGAGGCGGGGGCTGACGCAGACGCAGCCGCAGAAGGTGAAGCAGACGCGTGCGGGGACCGGTGTGAAGCAGCCCTGCTGGTGCTGTGGTGGCAGGCCGGGCTCGACCTCATAGAGGCGGCCCAGCATACCCGGGTGGAAGAGCTGCGCCGCCGCGCGCGCGCGATTCGTGATCTCCTCGACCCCGAGGGGGCGACGCTGCGGCGTAACGAGCGGTATGAGGCGCGCTCATTTAGGTGGTGGACGGACCCGAATGGGCAGTTCCATGCCCGCCTCACCTGTGATGATGATGCGGGGGCGTGGATTCAGACGATTTTTGCGAGCGCGCTGCGCCCCCGACGGGGCGGTCCCCGCTTCATCGACCCCGACGAGCAGGCCGCGGGCGAAGCGCTCGCGCAAGACGAGCGCACCCACCATCAGATCTCGCACGACCTGCTCATCGACCTGCTCCAGTCAGGCGCGGTCGCCGACCAGCAGACCGTGTTCGGTACGAGGCAGGTGGGCGTGCGGGTGGTGCAGGTCGTGAACCGTGAAGCATACCTCGCCGAACAGGCCGAAGCCCGCGCCGCCGAGGCAGCCGCGAAAGCCACCAAGGCCGGGAAGAAGACCGCCCGGCAAGCAGCCCGCGGCACCACCCCCGAGGTGGCAGACGCACAGATACCGATCCAGCAGGCACCGCAGGCCACCCCAGCAGCAGCTGGCAGCCCGGGCGCGCACGGCGTGGCTCCCGCGGGAGCCGCTGCAACGGGCGCCACGACCACAACACTAGCGGCTCCGGCTGACCCGGTTGGCGTGGTCGCCTGGTACGAAGACGGGCTCACCATCACTTCTGACGCGGTCGTCGCCAAGCAGCGCTGCAACGCCGGCGTCGTGTACGTCACCGTCGATGAAGACTACAACCCTCTCGACGTGGGGCGCGAACAGCGGCTCTACAACGGGGCGCAACGCATCGCCCTCGCCACCCGTGATGGCGGGTGTCGCTGGCCGGGCTGTGACCGGCCCTCTTCGTACTGTGAAGCACACCATATTGACCACTGGCATTCCGACCAGGGCCGCACCGATATTGACCGCGGCGTCTCTCTTTGCTCAGCCCACCATTTGCAGCTCCATAACTACGGATGGAAGATCACCCGCGACGGGCGCGGCCCCTTCATGCTCCATCCACCACCGGGCACCGAGGGGACAGCTCCGCCCATCATTCTCGAAAACCCACTCCCGCCAGCCACCCGGGCATCCCAAGCCACACCGGGTGTGACAGGGCGACCTGACCTCGCCGCCGCAGCAGACACTACAGAGGAAATACGGGCAAGGGCAGCGGGAATCGGCGCAGCCGCGGCTCGAGCGGCAGCACCCACCTTCGAGCTCACCCAGACCGAGCTCGCGACGCCACTCCCCATCACCTACGGAATGCAACTCGGCGCCGCGAGAGCACGGCGCTTCAAACCAGCAGACCAGCGGGCCTACGCACAAGCCAACGGTTTCGCATAAACCCGAACGGGCTGGCGATCTAAACGAGGCATGTTGAATGTCTCCCTCGCCACCTTCAGCTGGCCCTCTCGTGGGCGTAGGGTGAGAGCATGAGGATCGCCATTGCGGGTGGGACCGGCGTTGTAGGACGCCACGTTGATCAGATCGCGCGTGAGCGCGGGCACGACACAGTCATCTTGACGCGGTCTCGAGGGGTTGACCTGGTGAGCGGTGAGGGTCTCAACCTTGCCGCGGTCGACACCGTGATCGACACCTCAGGGCCAGCGGCCGGCGCACGCGGTGGCCCGATCGAGTTCTTCGAGCGAGCCACGACCAACCTGCTCAACGCAGAAGAAGACGCGGGCGTCGGTCACCATATCGCGCTGTCGATAGTGGGCGCAGCGAATATCAATGCTGGCTACTACGCAGGCAAGCGTGCGCAAGAAGACCTCGTCGCAGTGAGCATGACCCCGTGGACAATTCTGCGCGCCACCCAATTTTTTGAGTTTGCCGAGCAGGTCGCCAGGCCGTTCGGGCCGTGGGTCATCGCGCCCAAAGTGAGGTCGCAGCCCATCGCTGCGTCTGCGGTGGCTGCTGAACTCGTGCGACTGGCTGAACTCTCGGCACAGCAGGAGTCAGTCGAAGCTCACGGCGTACACGAGATCGCGGGGCCCGAAGAACGCTCGATCGCGCAGCTCTTGCGTGAACTGCTGGGTGTGCGCAGTGACCTTCGCCGTGTGTTGGAGGTCCCGCTGCTCGGCCGGTTCGGCAAAGGTCTGCGCGACGGCTCAGTTCTGCCCAACGCGGCAGCGAAACTTGACGAAGAGACATTTGAAGACTGGCTCGAAACTCACATGAACCACCAGTGAGGTTACTCGCGAGGCGGTGAAACGCTGAACATCCAGGCGACACCGAAGCGGTCCTGCAGCATACCGAACGTGTCGCCCCACGGTGCCTGCGCGAGCGGTTCACGAATCAGTGCGCCTTCAGAAAGGCCGTCCCAGATTGCCTGGACACGCCCCATCTGGTCCCCTGAGACACACACGGAATGCCCGCCAATAGAGGCATCGGGAGATGCCGCCATCGAATCTGGGTAGTCGGCCGCCATGATCGTGAGGCCGTCATCCGTTTCGAGTTGGCCGTGCATCACTTTCTCCCCTTCGCTGGGGTCGCCCATCATCTCTGGGATCGAGTCGTAGCGTGTGATCTCTAACCTGCCACCGAGCACGCGGTGATAGTGCTCGAGCGCGGCCCGAGCTGCACCGTGAAAGTTGAGGTAGGGGTTCAAACGAATGGACATGTCATCTCCCTGAAGCTTAAGAACAAAGGCACCGATGAATGTCATTGATTCTGCGCCTGAAAGCGCGCTTTGACAAGTGCCAAGATGACCGTTTCGCGGTTGATGTGAAGCGAGTAGTCTTGGCCGCGAGCGGAGACGCCGCCTCCGCACAATCCCGAACGGGTGGTGGAGGAATCATGCAGAAGATCGTCCCAAACATTTGGAATACGCGCCACGCCGAAGAAGCTGGCGCGTTCTACGCCGCCGCCTTTGCGGGGGCCTCATACGAGGTCGAGTCACGCTATCCCGAAACCGGATTGCTCGACTTTCAACGAGACTTCGCGGGGTGTGCGCTGACCGTTGGTGTCGACATCCCCGACCCCGCAGGTGAGAAGTTTCACCTTTCTCTCATCAACGCGGGCGACGAATTTTCTCCGAACCCATCGATCTCGTTCATGTTGAACTTTGATCCAGTTCTATTCGGCGGGGCGGGCCCGGCAGAGGATCGCCTCGAATCAACCTGGAGCGCACTGGGCGCGGAGGGCAAAGTCCTTATGCCTCTCGACGAGTACCCGTTTAGTCCACGCTACGGCTGGGTAGAAGATCGCTACGGTGTGAGCTGGCAACTCGCGCTCGGTGATGGGACAGGAGAGGCACGGCCTCACGTCGTGCCCGTGCTCATGTTTGGCGGCGAAGCTCAGAACCGCGCCTCCGAAGCCCTTGCGTTCTACTCTTCGGTGTTTGAAGATGCAGAGCCCGGCGCAACATTCCCATACGGTGCCGCGACAGGGCCAGCAACGGCAGACGCCCTCATGTATGCAGAGCTGCGCATCGGCGACCAGTGGTTCGCGCTCATGGACTCGGGCGTAGCGCAGGAGTTTTCGTTCACCTGCGGTGTTTCACTCGAGGTGCAGTGCGCAGACCAGGCAGAGATCGATCGGCTTTGGGGCAGGTTGTCGGACGTACCCGAGGCCGAACAGTGCGGCTGGCTTGCAGACAAGTTTGGCGTCAGCTGGCAGATCATCCCAGCAAATATGGGCGAGCTCATGTCGCACGAGGGGGCGTTTGAACGCATGCTCGAGATGAAAAAGCTCGTGATTGCTGAGCTGTGATGAAGCAACAAAGGCCATAAAGCGTATACACAATCGCTCCACTGAGTCGCGCTATTGCACCGAAGTGGCCTCTATGTATACACTGAGGGTGTTGAAGGGAGCCCCCAGTGCGAGCCAGCGATCGAGCGTATGCCACACTTCTGGAAGAAATCCAGGGTGGCCTGCACGCCCCAGGGGCGGTGATCGCTGAGGTTGAACAGGCAGAACGCCTGGGCGTGAGTCGCACGCCCATGCGCGAGGCGATCTCGCGGCTCGTGGCAGACGGCCTCGTCAAGCAGCAGTCAGCCCGTGTGCTTGTCGTCGCAGGGTTTGACGCGAGCGATATTCGTGACCTGTTTGAGGCCCGGCGGGCGCTCGAAGAGACCGCCGCTCGCGCCGCGGCGCGCAAGGGCAAGCCAGAAGTGTTTGCGAAGCTCGCGGCAGACTTCGAAACAGCTCAGCCCGCGAGCGGCGGCGCCAACACCGACGCTTATTATGCCCTCATCGCCCGCTTTGACACCGAGCTCGATGCGGCCGCTGGCAATGCTTACCTGGCCCAGGCGCTGCGTACCGTGCGCACGCACCTGGTGCGCGCCCGCAGCCTCGCCCGCGATAACACAGCGCGGCTGCGCACGTCTGTGCGCGAGCACGCCCTCATCGCCTCAGCCATCGCCTCAGGCGATCAAGAGCTCGCAGCGCACGCCACCCATGTCCACCTGCACAACGCCCTCGAGGCGATTCTGCAGTCCATCAATAACCCCACCCCGGAAGGAACACAATGACTGTTTCACACCACGTTCGCGTCTACAAGAGTGAAGAGCACCTGGCCAAGGAAGACCAGCTCGCCTGGAAGATCGCCGAGGTCGCTGCGGACCCGGTTGCCGTCGACGAAGACGTCGCCGAGATGATCATCAACCGCATCATCGATAACGCCTCGGTAGCCGCGGCATCACTCACGCGCGGCCCGATCGTCGCCTCGCGCGCCCAGGCTCTTTCGCACCCAGTTTCACGCGGGGGATCCGGATCGAGCATCTTCGGCATCGACGGAACGCAGGACGCGAGCCGCACGAGCCCCGAGTGGGCGGCGTGGACGAACGGTGTGGCCGTGCGTGAACTGGACTATCACGACACCTTCCTGGCAGCCGAGTACTCACACCCGGGCGACAATATTCCGCCGATCCTGGCGGTTGCGCAGCACGCGGGTAGCGACGGCCTTGCCCTGATGCGCGGCATCGCGACCGGGTATGAAATCCAGATGGACCTGGTGCGTTCGATCTGCCTGCACAAGCACAAGATTGATCACATTGCGCATATTGGGCCGTCGGCCGCGGCGGGCATCGGCACGATGCTTGGTCTTGACGCCGAGACGATTTACCAGGCGGTTAGCCAGGGGCTGCACACCACCACCACCACACGTCAGAGCCGTAAGGGCGAGATCTCCACGTGGAAGGCGCACGCCCCCGCGTTCGCCGGCAAGATGGCGGTTGAAGCTGTTGACCGTGCAATGCGCGGTCAAACCTCGCCGAGCCCCATTTACGAGGGCGAAGACAGTGTGATCGCGTGGCTGCTCGACGGACCTGAGGCCTCGTACAGTGTGCCGCTGCCCGCGGCGGGGGAGTCTAAGCGTGCGATCCTCGACTCGTATACGAAGGAGCACTCGGCCGAGTACCAGGCGCAAGCACTGATCGACCTGGCACGCAAGCTGAACGGCGCGCACCCTGAGCTGGTTGACCCCGCTAATGTGCAGAGCATCGTTATTCACACGAGCCACCACACGCACAACGTGATCGGATCGGGCGCAAACGACCCGCAGAAGTACGACCCGCAGTCCACGCGCGAAACCCTCGATCACTCGATCCCGTACATCTTCGCGGTGGCGCTGCAAGACGGTGGCTGGCACCACGTCGACTCGTACACGCCAGAACGTGCCGGTCGCGCCGATACGGTCGAGCTGTGGCACAAGATTACGACGGCGGAGGACAAGGAATGGACGCGCCGCTACCACTCCGAAGACCCGGCCGAGAAGGCATTTGGCGGTCGTGTTGAGATCACCCTCACCGACGGCAGCATCATCACCGACGAGATTGCGGTGGCAGACGCGCACCCGCTGGGCGCCCGGCCGTTTGTGCGCGCAAACTACATTGCCAAGTTCAGGCTGCTGGCAGAGCCCGTGCTCGAGCCCGCCGAGATCGAGCGGTTCCTGGAGCTCGTGCAGCGCTTGCCCGAGCTCACGGCGGCAGAGGTGCGCGAGCTCAACATCGTCGCTAAGCCCGGCGTAATCGACCTGGCCGCTGGCCCGAAGGGGCTCTTCTAATGCTCTACGCACAAACCACAGCCGAGGCGAAGCGCCGTAACTTTCGAGAACGGCTTGCCAGCGGCGAGCTGCTGCGCTTTCCGGGGGCATTTAACCCGCTGTCGGCCAGGCTCATCGCGCAAAAGGGATTCGACGGTGTCTACATCTCGGGGGCGGTGCTGTCTGCCGATCTGGGGCTGCCCGACATTGGACTCACGACCCTCAGTGAAGTGGCGGGGCGCGGCAAGCAGATCGCCCGCATGACCGATCTGCCCGCCATTATTGACGCCGACACCGGTTTTGGTGAGCCGATGAACGTCGCCCGCACAATTCAGGAGCTCGAAGACGCCGGGCTTGCGGGCGCGCACATTGAAGACCAGATCAACCCTAAGCGCTGCGGTCACCTGGACGGCAAATCGGTCGTTGACGAGGCGACCGCGCTCAAGCGCATTCGTGCGGCGGTCGATGCTCGCCGCGACCCCAACTTTCTGATCATGGCGCGCACTGACATGCGCGCCACCGCGCCGGGGGAGGAAGGGCTGAAGCTCGCGATTGACCGAGCGAAAGCGCTCGTCGATGCCGGCGCCGACTCGATCTTTCCCGAGGCAATGCGTACACTCGCAGAGTTTGAGGCGATGCGTAACGCGCTCGACGTGCCAATCCTCGCGAACATGACCGAGTTTGGTAAGAGTGAACTGTTCTCGTCACAGCAGCTCGCAGACGTGGGCGTGAACATCGTGATTTGGCCCGTGTCGATGCTGCGCATCGCTATGGGGGCGACCGGTCGGGCGCTTGATGAGCTGAACGCTGAGGGCCACCTGCGGGCCAAACTCGGCGAGATGCAACACCGCGCCGACCTGTACGACCTGATCGATTACGAGTCGTACAACAGCTTTGATACCAGCGTGTTTAACTTCGAGGTACAGCGCTAAGCTCGCCTTAGTCGCCGCCAATGCAAAGGAGCAATCATGGCCGAGACAACAATTGAGATTAAAAAGGGACTCGCCGGGGTCGTCGTTGACTACACCGCGATCTCGAAGGTGAACCCCGAGACGAATAGCCTGCTCTATCGGGGATACCCGGTACAAGAGCTGGCGGCGAGCCAGTCGTTTGAGGCTGTCGCCTACCTGCTGTGGCACGGCGAGCTGCCCACGCCCGCTCAGCTCAAAGAGTTCGAGCAGCAGGAGCGCGCACTGCGCTCGCTCGACGCACGCACGCACGCGCTACTCGATACGATGCCGGTCACCGCGCATCCGATGGATATCGTGCGTACCGCTGTCAGCCAGCTGGGCACGTTCGATGAGACCCTCGACCGGCCGGGTGGGTGGACAGACGCCACGCTCGACCTGGGCCGGGCAATCTACCTGTTCGCGCAGCTGCCCACCATTGTGGCGGCGGTGCAGCGGCGCAGGCGCGGGCTCGCTCCGATTGAACCGCGCGACGACCTCGACTACTCGGCCAACTTCTTGTGGATGACATTTGGGGAACTGCCCTCGCAGGCAGCCATCGACGTGTTTCGCGTGTCGATGGTGCTGTACGCCGAGCACTCGTTTAACGCGTCGACGTTCACGGCGCGCGTCATCGCGTCGACCACTTCTGACCTGTACTCGGCGGTCGTGGGAGGCATTGGGGCGTTGAAGGGGCCGCTGCACGGCGGTGCCAATGAGGCGGTCATGCACATTATGACCGAGATCGGCTCGGCCGACCGGGTCGAGCCCTGGCTTGAGGAGGCGCTTGCCCACAAGCGCAAGATCATGGGGTTCGGTCATCGTGTCTACAAACACGGCGACTCGCGTGTGCCGACCATGAAGGCGGCACTCGACGTGCTGCTCGAAGAGTCTGGCCGTACGGATCTAGCTGAGCTCTACGACAAGCTCGAGCGCGAGTTCGTTGAGCGCAAAGGTATCTACCCCAACCTCGACTACCCGTCGGGGCCAGCGTACCACCTGCTCGGGTTTGACACCGAGATCTTCACGCCGCTGTTCATCGCGTCGCGTGTCACAGGGTGGACAGCGCACATTATGGAGCAGGCTGCCGCGAACGCTCTGATTCGCCCGCTGTCGGCATACAACGGCGTTGAAGAGCGCCACGTACCGGCCACGTAGCGTTGGCACGGTAGCGTGGAGTAGCGTAACCAGCAGTCAGAGAGGACCCGCCATGACCGAGTACCAGTGCATTGTGACCGAGACGAAGGGCCGCGTAGCGACCATCACGCTGCGCCGCCCCGAAGCGCTCAACGCGCTCAGCGGCGAGCTCGTGCGTGAACTCATCGAGGCCGCACTCGCGTTCGACGCTGACCCCGGTATCGGCGCGATCGTGCTCACCGGATCAGAGCGCGCCTTCGCGGCGGGGGCCGATATCAAGGAGATGGCCGAGCTCGGCTACTCAGAGATGTACCTCGGCGGGCCGTTTCCGGCCTGGGGCGGGTTTGAACGGCTGCGCACCCCCGTGATCGCGGCGGTGGCGGGGTTTGCGCTGGGCGGTGGCTGCGAACTCGCGATGATGTGCGACATCATTTTGGCGGCTGACACGGCGAAGTTCGGGCAGCCCGAGATTAATCTCGGAGTGCTGCCCGGCTTCGGCGGCTCGCAGCGGTTGCCGCGCGCGATCGGCAAGTATAAGGCGGCCGAAATGGTGCTCACCGGGCGCATGATGGGGGCAGAAGAAGCCGAGCGCTCGGGTCTTGTGTCACGCGTGGTGCCCGCGGCCGACCTGCTCGAAGAGGCGGCCAAGGTCGCCGAAACGATCGCGTCAAAGTCGCTGCCGGCGGTGTACGCCGCAAAGGACGCGCTGCAGGCGGCACAAGAAATGCCCCTGAGTGAGGGGCTGCGGTTCGAACGCCAAGCGTTCGCGGCCGCGTTCGCAACCGTTGACCAGAAGGAGGGCATGCGCGCCTTCGCCGAGAAGCGCACGCCCAACTTCACGCACCGGTAGGTCTAGGTCCAGTTAGCCGATCTGCAGCTCGCCCATCGCGTCCCAGCCTGTTCCTTCAATCTGGCGCGAAATGATCTGCGGTGTTGACACGAGGTGCGGGCGCATCGACTCAAGGCCCTTGGCGAAGTGGTCGCTCTGCACGTGCGGGCCCGCCCCCTCGTCGGTGAACGCTTCAACGAGCACGTACTCGTTTGCGTCTTCGACGCTGCGTGACCAGTCGAACCAGAGATTGCCGGGTTCGGCGCGCGTCGCCTCGGTGAACTCGCGCACAATCTCGGGCCAGGCCTCGGCGCTCTCGGGCTTCACGGCAAACTTAACGGTGATGAAATACATGGTTCTAGTCCCTTCAAAAAACGTGACAATACGTGAATAAGAGCTTGCGCCAATATGATGGATTCGTCATCCTGCGCGACGGAGGAGTCGCAGGATCCACGTACTAGATTCTGCGACTGCGCGCAGAATGACGACCGTCTATGGACGCGACCTCTAAGTCGTGAGTTCAAGCCTAGCCGCGCGAAGGTGCCACAATAGAAGGGTTGCGTGCGCGGGCTGACTCAGGGCCCGCCAGAAAGGTGCGTCGATGACTTACAGCGTTGCAGTTGCCGGAGCCTCGGGCTATGCGGGAGGCGAGCTGCTGCGACTGCTCGCTGCGCACCCTGAGTTTGAGATCACGACGGTGACGGGGCACTCGAGCGCGGGCCGCCCGCTCATCGAGTCGCAGCCGCACCTTCGGTCGCTCGCGCACCTCACGCTGCAGGCGACCACGCCTGAGGTTCTTGATGGTCACGACATCGTGTTCTTCGCGCTGCCCCACGGCGCGTCGGGCGCGCTCACCGAGCAGCTTACGAACGTGCGCCTCGCTGTCGACTGCGGCGCCGATCACCGGCTCGAATCGGCCGCTGACTGGGCCGAATTTTACGGCGGTGAACACCACGGTGCCTGGACGTACGGGGTTCCTGAGCTCCTTCGATCCGGATCAAAACAGCGCGACCGGCTTGCGGACGCCACCCACATTGCGGCGCCGGGTTGTAACGCCTCGACTGTGGCACTGTCGCTCGCGCCGGGCATCGCGGCGGGCGTGATCGAGCCCGAAGATATTGTGAGCGTGCTCGCCGTCGGCCCGTCGGGCGCGGGCAAAGCCGCAAAGACCCACCTGCTGGGCGCCGAACTCATGGGCACCGCGAACCCCTACGCCGTGGGCGGCACGCACCGCCACATCCCCGAGATCAAGCAGGGGCTGCGCGGCGCGGGCGCCAAGAGCGAGCCGACGATCAGCTTCACTCCTGTGCTCGTACCCATGAGCCGCGGTATTCTCGCGACCTCGACCGCGAAGCTCGTGCCCGGCACGAGCGCCGCCGACGTGCGCGCCGCATGGGAGAGTGCGTACGCCGACGAACCGTTCGTACACGTGCTGCCCGAGGGGATCTTTCCGCGCACCGCCGACACCGTGGGCGCCAACACCTGCCTCATGGGGCTCGCGGTCGACGAAGCCGCGGGTCGCGTCGTCGTCGTCGCCGCGCTCGATAACCTCGCCAAGGGCACCGCGGGCGCCGCGATTCAGTCGGCGAACATCGCGCTCGGCCTGCCCGAAACGACCGGGCTCAGCGTCAACGGCGTCGCGCCGTAAACGCCCCCAACCTCCCAGACCGCATCGACATACGCAGACTCAAGAAAGAAGCATCGTGACCGTCACCACACCGCAGGGCTTCCGTTCGGCAGGCATCGCCGTAGGACTCAAGAGCACGGGTAAGCCAGACCTGGCGCTCGTCGTCAACGACGGGCCCGCGCCCGCAAGCGCCGTGGTTTTCACCACGAACCGAGCGCAGGCGAACCCCATTCTGTGGAGCCGCAAGGTCGCGCGCGACGGGGCGGCCCGCGCCATCGTGCTCAACTCGGGGGGCGCGAACTGCTTCACCGGTGACTTTGGCTACGAGACCACCCGTCTCACCGCCGAAGCCGTTGCGGCGGCAGTCGAGGGGATCGACGGCCTCGACGCAGGCAGCGTGCTCGTGTGCTCGACCGGCCTCATCGGCACCGGCGACCAGACCTTTCGCGACAAGATCGTAAACAACGTGCCCGCGCTCGCGGCAGCGCTCGCGGCAGACGACCAGACCGCCCCCGCCGCGATTCTCACGACCGACTCGGTCGAAAAGACCGCCGTGCACGAAGGGGCAGGTTGGACGATCGGCGCGATGGCGAAGGGTGCGGGCATGCTCGCCCCCGGGCTCGCCACGATGCTCGTTGTCATCACCACCGATGCGGTGCTGAGCGACGAAGCACTTGACCGGGCGCTGCGTGGCGCGACAGGGGCGAGCTTCGACCGGCTCGACTCAGACGGCTGCATGTCGACGAACGACCAGGTGACACTGTTGGCCAGCGGTGCGTCGGGTGTGACCCCCGACGAGGCCGAGTTTGCCGCTGCCCTCGCGGGGGTGTGTGACAGCCTCGCCGCGCAGCTGCAGGCCGACGCCGAGGGCGCGAGCCACGACATTGATATCGAAGTACTCGGGGCCGCGTCGGTCGCCGACGCCGTCGAGGTGGGCCGCTCGGTGGCGCGCAACAACCTGTTCAAGGCCGCGATCTTCGGCAATGATCCCAACTGGGGTCGCGTGCTCGCCGCGATCGGCACCACCGAGGCGGCCTTCGACCCGTACCAGGTAGACGTGTCGTTCAACGGGGTGCGCCTGTGCCACGCGGGTGCTCCTGACCGGCCCGTGACCGATTGCGACCTGAAGCCGCGCCGCACACACGTCGAGATTAACCTGTTCGCGGGCGACGCGACCGCAACGATTCGCACGAACGACCTCACGCACGACTACGTGCACGAGAACAGCGCGTACTCGAGCTAGATATGACGACGACGACGCATACCCTCGATCACGCCGAGGCCAAGGCCAAAGCGCGGGTGCTCATCGAGTCGCTGCCGTGGCTCAAGAAGTTTCGTGACCGCATTATGGTCATCAAATTTGGCGGCAACGCCATGGTCGACGAGGCGCTTTTGAAGGCCTTCGCCGAAGACGTGGTGTACCTACGGCACACGGGTATTCGCCCCGTCATTGTGCACGGCGGCGGCCCGCAGATCAACGCGATGCTCGCCAGGCTCGGCATCGAGAGCGAGTTTAAGGGCGGCTACCGCGTCACGACCCCCGAGGCGATGGACGTGGTGCGCATGGTCCTTACGGGCAAAGTGAACCCCGAGCTGATCGACGAGATCAACGCCCATGGCCCACTCGCCGCGGGCACGACGGGCGAAGACGCCGGCCTCTTTATCGGCCGCCGCCGCGACCCCATCGAGGTTGACGGCGAAATGGTCGATCTGGGGCTCGTGGGTGACGTGGTTGACGTGCGCGTCGAACCCGTGCTCGCCTTGCTCGACGCGGGGCTGATTCCCGTCGTCTCGTCGATCGCCCCCGACCGCGACCGCCCTGGCGACTCCCTCAACGTGAACGCCGACGCGGCGGCGGGGGCGCTCGCAGCCGCGCTGGGGGCCGAGAAGCTCGTGATTCTCACCGACGTGGCGGGGCTCTACGCCAACTGGCCCGACCGTGACTCGCTCGTGTCATCGCTCACCACGGCAGAGCTTGAGAATATGCTGCCGAGCCTTGAGTCAGGCATGATCCCCAAGATGCGCGCCTGCCTCGACGCGGTGCGCGGGGGCGTCTCGAAAGCGGCCATCATTGACGGTCGCGAGCCACACTCGGTGCTGCTCGAGATCTTCACCGAGCACGGCATCGGCACCGAAGTAACGCCGTAACCCGTCTCACCCGTTATCTCATCTGAGCGCCTTCTACAAGGGTTGCGAGGCTACGTCGTTGGGGCGTAGCCTCGCAGACAGAGGCAACGCTGCTCGCCACGCGAGGGGAGCACGTAACCAAGCGGCGTCGCTTTGAAGGGGCGAAGCTCCAGCCTTGGCCCCGGATCAGCAGATCAGATGACGGGAGAGCACAATGAGTTTTCAAGGCTTTACTTCGCATCAAGCGCGCCGCCCCCATCGAAGGCGACGAGCGTTACAGGCAATGGCCGGTGTCGCCGCGGCGGCGCTCCTCATCACCGGCTGTTCATCGGGCGGCGGTGATGCCGGCGGCAGCGACACTCCCGCGGGCGGTGACTCGCTGTCGGGCGAAACGCTCGAGGTGGCTGCCGCCTGGTCGGGCGATGAAGAGAAGAACTTCAAGGCGGTGCTCAAAGAATTCGAGCACGAGACGGGCGCGAAGGTCAACTACACGAGCTTCGGCGACAACGGCCCCACCTACATCAGCGGCCAACTCGAGGGCGGCTCACCACCCAACGTGGCGATCGTGGGACAGCCCGCCCTCATGCAATCGCTCGCCAAAGAGGGCAGCATCGTACCGGTGGGCGACAGCGTCGCAGACGCAGTCAAGAAGAACTACTCGCAGTCGTGGATCGACCTGGGCACGGTCGACAGCAAGCTTTTCGGCGTGTGGTTCAAGGCGGCCAACAAATCGACCGTGTGGTACAACGCAGACATCTACGATGAGGCCGGTGCCGAAGCGCCCAAGGACTGGGACGGCTTTCTCGACCAGCTGCAGCTCATCACCGACGCGGGCTACTACGGCGTCTCGGTGGGCGCCGACGTCGGCTGGCCGCTCACCGACTGGTTCGAGAACGTCTACCTGCGCTCGGCGGGCACCGAGAAGTACGACCAGCTCACCAACCACGAGATCCCCTGGACCGATGACTCGGTGAAGGACGCGTTGAAGGTGCTTGCCAGCCTGTGGGGCACCGACCTCGTGCAGCCGGGCGGCGACCAGCGTGACTTTCCGACGAGCGTGACTGAAGTGTTTGGCGCAGACCCCAAGGCCGGCACCGTGTTCGAGGGTGACTTCGTCGCCGGCAACATTACGGCAGACGGCAACTCGGTCGTGGGCAAGAACGCACTGTTCTACGATTTCCCGGCCGTCGACGGCTCTGAACCGGCCGTCGTGGGCGGCGGTGACGTCGCCGTGCAGTTCGACGACGGCAAGGCGACCACGGCGCTGATGGAGTTTCTCGCGTCGCCCGCGTCTGCCGAGGTGTGGGTGCCGCTTGGCGGCCTTACCTCGCCCAACAACGCCGTCGACACGTCGCTGTATCCCGATGCCACGGCGAAGCAGATCGCCGAGGCGCTCACCGGCGCCAAGGACTTCAGGTTTGACATGTCTGACCTGACTCCGAGCGCGTTTGGTGGCACCCCAGGCCAGGGCTTCTGGCAAGAAATGATCAAGTTCTACCAGGATCCGGCAGACGTCGACGGCACCGCCGAGCGCCTCGAAGCTGCAGCCAAGGCCGCCTACTAGGCCCGCCATGAGCCGCACCCAGACCGTTCCCATCTCGGTGCGTGGCCGCGCGCGCAGTGTGCGCGGCCACGGCCGGTGGGGGCGGTGGCTACTGATCGCCTCGTTCCTCGGGCCTGCGCTCGTGTTTCTCGGGGCGTTCGTCGCCTACCCGATCATCTACACCGTGATCCGTTCCTTCTATGACAAGAGCGGCGCCAGCTTCGCCGGGTGGAACAACTATGTGACCATGTTCACGAACGACTCGACGTTCACCGCCATTCGTAACAACCTGATGTGGGTGTTGATCGTGCCGGTGACGGTCACGATCATCGGGCTGCTGCTCGCAGTGCTCGTCGAGAAGCTCGGCTGGAAGACCGCGTTTCGGCTCATCGTCTTCATGCCGATGGCGATCTCGATGCTCGCAGCCGGCGTCATCTTTCGCGGCATGTTTCAAGAGAGCCCCAAGCTCGGCGTCGTGAACGCCGCCATCGTGGGCGTGCAAAGCGCGTTCAGCGAGCAATCGAGCTTTCCCGGCGCCAAAGCGCGCCAGGGCCAGGGGCTCGACGCCGACGGCGGCATTATCTTTGCGTCCGATCCGGTGGCGGCGGGCGGTCAACTGAACTTTCCGCTCACCGGCATCAGGCAAAGCGAAGTGCCGGATCAGGCCACCGACGCACGGCCCGCGGCCGAGCCCAGCGATAGGCAGGTCACGGGCACCGTGTTTCTTGATGTGGTGCGCGGCGGCGGGGGCACCGATGGCGCGCTCGAAGCGGGCAAGAAGGGGCTGCCCGGGGTGCGCGTCGACGCCGTCGCGACAGACGGTTCGATTCGGGGCTACGCCACGACCGGGGCGGGCGGGGAATACGTTATCGACGGGCTCGAGCCGGGGGAGAGTTACCGGGTCGCGCTGCCCGCCGCAAACTTTGGTGCTGGGCCGCAGGGAGTGTCGTGGCTCAGCTCGACGTTCATCAACGTGGTCGTGATCCTGTCGTACGTGTGGATCTGGGCCGGGTTTGCGATGGTGATGATCGCGTCTGGGCTGTCGGCGATGGATAGGTCGCTGCAAGAGGCGGCCCGCACCGACGGGGCGAACGAGTGGCAGGTCTTCTCGCGCATCACCGCACCGCTCTTGTCGCCCGTGCTGGTCGTGGTGCTCGTCACGCTGATCATCAATGTGCTCAAGATCTTCGACCTCGTGTACGTGATTCCGCCGGGAGCGTCAAAGCCCGCGGCCAACGTGATCGCGGTTGAGATGTGGACGGTCTCGTTTGGCGGCGGCGCAAACCAGGGGCTCGGCTCCGCGCTCGCGATTCTGCTGCTCATTCTCGTGCTGCCCTCCATGATCATTAATGTGCGCCGGTTTAAGGAGGAACGATCACGATGACTCATCGCGCGGTGTCAGACCCTCCCGTGAAGCGAAACCCCGTGAAGCGAGACCCTGTCAAGCAGAGCGTCGCTGCTCGTGTTGCTGGGCGCCTCAGCCGCGGCGTGGTGAATCTGGTGATGGTGGTCCTTGCCGTGTTTTGGTTGGTGCCGACACTGGGGCTGCTGTTGACTTCGTTTCGCAGTGGCGCAGACAACGCCGCGAGCGGCTGGTGGACGGTGCTCACCAAGCCCGCCGAGCTGACGCTACAGAACTACGCCAACCTGTTGCATAATCCCACGATCACGGGCTCATTTTGGAACACGATCGTGATCGCGGTGCCCGCCACCCTGCTGGTGGTGCTCATCGGCTCGCTCGCAGCGTACGCGTTCGCGTGGCTGCATTTTCCCGGCCGCGACTGGCTGTTCATCGCGGTGATCGTGCTGCTCGCGGTGCCCGTGCAGGTCGCTCTGATTCCGCTGGCGCGACTGTTTGGCACGCTCGGAATCTTTGGCAGCGTGCTCGGCGTCGTGCTGTTTCACACCGCGTTTGGGTTGCCGTTTGCGATTTTCTTGCTGCGCAACTTCTTTACTCAGGTACCCGACGAACTACTCGAAGCGGCGCGCATTGACGGCGCCCCCGAGTGGATCATCTTTGGGCGTATCATGCTGCCGCTCGCGCTGCCCGCAATCGCCTCGCTCGCAATTTTCCAGTTTCTGTGGACCTGGAACGACATGCTCGTCGCCCTGATCTTCACGAACTCCGAGTCACAGCCGCTCACCGTGGCGATTCAGTCTCAGCTGCGCCAGTTCGGTGCCAACATCGATGTGCTCTCGGCAGGGGCGTTTCTGTCGATGGTGGTGCCGCTCATCGTGTTCTTCGCTTTTCAACGCTACTTCGTAAATGCCATGCTCGCGGGCTCACAAAAATAGCCCATGAAAGGACCATCTGTGATTGACGGTTTTGACGCTCACCTCTTCGACCTTGACGGGGTGATCACGCCCACGGTTGTGCTGCACCGGCGCGCCTGGCGCGAAACGTTTAATGAGCTGTTTGACGTCTTAGGGCTCGCGCCCTACCGCGACGAAGAATACTTTGCCTACCTTGACGGATTACCCCGCTTTGCGGGGGTGGCGACGCTGCTCGCTGCGCGCGGTATTAGCTTGCCAGACGGTGAGACAGGCGATGTGGGCCTTACGAGCGTCACGGGGGTGGGCAACCTCAAGAACGCGCGTTTCGGTGAGGTGCTCGAGCGCGATGGTATTGAGGCATACCCAGGTTCGCTGCTGCTCATGCATCAGCTTGCCAGGCAGGGCAAGCCGCTCGGTATCGTGTCGAGCTCGCGTAACGCCGAACAGGTGCTCAGGGCAGCGGGAGTGCACGAGCGCTTCGACGCCATCGTCGACGGTGAGCGGGCGGCACTCGAGGGACTGCCGGGTAAACCCGCGCCCGACACGTTTGTGCGCGGCGCCGAGCTCTTAGGCATGCTGCCCGCCCGCACGGTCGTGTACGAAGACGCAGAATCGGGGGTGACGGCGGCACGCGAAGGCGGCTTTGGGTTTGTCGTTGGCGTCGATCGCGGCGCGGGCCGCGCCGCCCTCGAACAGGCGGGCGCCCACCTCGTAGTGGCAGATCTTGAGGAGCTGATCAAATGAACGCAGAGCCGCTCAGTGGTCCCATCAATGAGCTGCGGCGCGATTTCGGTGACGATCCGTGGCGGCTCGTGCTGCAGGGCATTGATCCGGATCTTGCTGGGCAAGATGAGACCCTGCTCTCGCTCGGCAATGGGTACCTGGGCCTGCGAGGCAATCACGAGGAGGGGCTGCCGCTGGGCAGCCACGGCACCTTTATTAACGGGTTTCATGAGACCTGGCGCATTCAGCACGCCGAAAATGCCTACGGGTTTGCCGAGCAGGGCCAGACGATCGTGAACGTGCCCGACGCGAAGACGATGCGCATCTATGTCGATGATGAACGGCTGAACCTGCGCTCAGCCGACATTTTGGACGTCACCCGCATCCTTGACCTGCAGGCCGGCACCCTGACCAGGTCGCTCTTGTGGCTCACGCCCACGGGCAAACGGGTGCGCGTCGAGACGCGGCGCATGGTGTCGTTTGCGTCGCGGCACCTCGTGACGACTGAGATGCGAGTGACCGTGCTTGACGCAGACGCCGACCTCACGGTTTCGAGCCTGCTATTGAACAGGCAGGATCTGGGGCGCGTGCGCACCGAGCAGCCCGAGACTGAAGACGGAATCGCTGACCCGCGCAAGACTGAGCAGCTGTCTGAGCGCATTTTGAACGCGGGTCCGGGGTTACACGAGGGCGACTGCAGCATCGTGAGTTACCGGGTGACCGGCTCAGGCATGGGGCTCGGCGTAGGCGTGGAACACGAGTTTGATGCGGGTGTGCCCGAGGAGGCCGGCGAGTGGCGTCGCAGCGTTGAGCGCGCTCCTGACCGGGTACGTCACGTGTTTCAGGGCGTGGCCCGCGCGGGGGTGACGGTCAAGCTTGTGAAGACGGTGGCGTATCACTCGTCATCGACGGCGGCCCTGTCTGAGCTTGTTGACCGATGCGCGCACACGCTCGCGCAGGCGCGGGCTGAAACCCCAGAGAAGCGCTGGGACACGCAGCGCGAGTTTCTCGACGCGTTTTGGAGCCGCAGTGACGTGCGCGTCGACGCCGAGCCAGGAGTGCAACAGGCCATTAGGTGGAATCTGTTTCAACTGGCGCAGTCGGCGGCCCGCGCAGACGGCCGCGGTATCGCCGCCAAGGGGCTTAGCGGATCGGGATACAGCGGGCACTACTTCTGGGACTCAGAAATCTATGTGCTGCCGTTTCTCACGTATACGACACCGCTGTGGGCCCGCAACGCGCTGCGGTCGCGCGAGAAAATGCTGCCGCAGGCGAGGCTGCGCGCGGCGAAGCTGAACGAGCGGGGCGCGCTGTTTCCGTGGCG
The DNA here is from genome assembly GCF_054456635.2 of Leucobacter faecis. Lineage (NCBI taxonomy): Bacteria > Bacillati > Actinomycetota > Actinomycetes > Micrococcales > Microbacteriaceae > Leucobacter > Leucobacter faecis. Next base: position 112,231 of record NZ_JBTJEP020000002.1, on the reverse strand, counting down.
CACGATCGGCGGTGAAGAGGCGAGCGCCTACTACGCGGCAGGCACGGCGCAGTATCACATCAACGCCGACGTGACCTTCGCGCTCGCGCGCTACGTTTCGGCGACCGGCGACCTGGAGTACCTCGTCACGGGTGCCTGCGATATCGCGATTGAAACGGCGCGGCTGTGGTATTCGCTCGGGTTCTGGCGCACCGACCCGGGCGGTGAAGAAGCGTTTCACATTCACGGGGTTACCGGGCCTGACGAGTACACCACCGTCGTGAATGACAACCTATTCACCAACACCATGGCGCGGTTTAACCTGCGTTTCGCGGCCGAAGTCGTGCGCAGGCTCGCGACTGAGCGTCCCGAAGCATACGCTGCGCTCGTCGCGCGGCTCGCGATCGAGCCAGACGAAGCGGTGGCGTGGGAGGAAGCTGCCGAGGCGATGGCGATTCCATACTCGAAAGAGCTCGGCATTCACCCGCAAGACGCGCACTTTCTCGAGCGGGAAGTGTGGGACCTGGCAGCGACGCCGGCAGACCAAAAACCGCTGCTATTGCACTTTCACCCGCTCGTCATTTACCGCTTTCAGGTACTCAAACAGGCAGACGTGGTGCTTGCGCTGCTGCTCGCGAGTGACGAGTTTGGCAGGGCCGAGAAGCAGCGCGACTTTGAATACTACGACGCCCTTACCACGGGTGATTCGACGCTTTCGGGGGTTGTGCAGTCAATTATCGCGGCCGAGGTGGGATACCCCGACCTCGCCTATCGCTACTTCGACCACGCGCTGCGGGTCGACCTTGACGACCTGCACCACAACTCGGCCGATGGTGTGCACGTCGCGTCTGCCGGTGGCGTGTGGATGATGCTCGTGCAGGGGTTTGCGGGCATGCGTGACGCGGGACGGAAACTGAGTTTTGACCCGCGGCTGCCCAGGCACTGGAACTCGCTGACGTTTTCGCTCGCGTGGCGGGGGGCCAGGCTAGGGGTCACACTGGCACGCGAACAAATGTCGTTCGAGATTCTTGAGGGGGACGCGGAGGTGACAGTCACGGTGCGCGGCGAATCGGTGCGCGTGACGCCGGGGCGGCATTCCACCGTCCCCCTCACTGATCAGGGACCCAACCTTGGCCCGTTCACGGGGCTCTCGGCTGGCATGCTGCCGCGCGAGGGTGACACGGGGGTCATCCCCACGCTCACGGCAGAGATCCCGGCGGTGACGACAGTGATTCCGACGCGCCACCCCGACTGAGAAACAGGGTGAGCCGCGAGAGTAGGATGGATGGGCGCGCGGGTGAGGTTCCGCGCATTTAAGTGAAAGGCGGGCGGCATGACCTATGTAATCGCTCTTCCGTGTGTCGACGTAAAAGATAGAGCTTGCGTTGACGAGTGCCCGGTCGACTGCATCTACGAGGGCGAACGTGCGCTGTACATTCACCCAGACGAGTGCGTTGACTGTGGCGCGTGCGAGCCGGTGTGCCCCGTAGAAGCGATCTACTACGAGGATGACCTGCCGAGCGAGTGGGCCGACTACTACAAAGCCAACGTCGAGTTCTTCGACGAGATCGGTTCGCCGGGTGGGGCCGCCAAGGTGGGCCCGTACTCCTTCGACCACCCGGTCGTCGCGGCTCTTCCGCCTCAGGGTGACTAATTTGAGTCAATAGTAGACATCAGGTGTTCTGGCGGCGCGCGTAAGCGCGCCGCCATCGTCATGAAATCGCATTTTGTTTGACGTCAAGATAACCTAGTGTGCGGACGTGCTGAAAATGGGCGCGTCCACGGGCTCCACCGAGAGCCGATAGTGTGTTAGCAAGGCCGCCGTCACACCCGACGGTAGACCAATATGAGACCTCACGAGGAGACGACGTGACTGAATCGACTCAGGGCCAGGGCTCGGCTGCAGCGAAGCTGACGTTTCCTGGCGGCTCGGCCGAGCTGCCGATTGTGCAAGCAGTGGACGGGCCATCGACGATCGATGTTTCGACGCTCACCAGACAGAGCGGCCTCACCGCCCTTGACTACGGGTTTGTGAACACCGCATCTACCAAGTCCAAGATCACCTACATTGATGGTGAGCAGGGGGTGCTGCGCTACCGCGGCTACCCGATCGAAGAGCTCGCGCGGCACTCCACGTTTCTTGAGGTGGCGTACCTGCTGATCTACGGCGAGCTGCCGGGCGAGGCAGAGCTCGAGGCGTTCAACACCGAGATTCGTCGCCACACGCTGCTGCACGAGGATATGCGCTACTACTTCGAGGCAGTGCCCCACACGGCACACCCGATGGCGGTGCTCTCGGGCGGCCTGCAGACCATGTCGACCTACTACGAGGACTCGCTCGACACGAACGTGCCCGAGTTCGTCGAGGTGAACACCATTCGACTGCTCGCGAAGCTGCCTGTGCTGGCCGCGTACGCGCACAAGAAGTCGGTCGGTCAGGCCTTCCTGTACCCCGACAACAACCTCAGCTTCGTTGAGAACTTCTTGCGCTTAAACTTCGGCAACATGGCCGAGGACTACGAGATGAACCCGGTGCTCGTCGACGCGCTCGACAAGCTGCTCATTTTGCACGCCGACCACGAGCAGAACGCGTCGACCTCAACAGTGCGACTCGTGGGCTCCACGGGGGCGAACATGTTCTCGTCAATTTCTGCCGGCATTAACGCGCTCTCGGGTCCGCTGCACGGCGGTGCCAACGAGGCCGTGCTCGATATGCTCGCGCAGATTCGCGACTCGGGCCAGAGCGTTGAAACGTTCGTCGAGAAGGTGAAGCGCAAAGAGGACGGTGTGAAGCTCATGGGCTTTGGGCACCGCGTCTATAAGAACTATGACCCCCGTGCGCGCATTGTGCGCGAGAGCGCAGGCAAGGTCCTCGAAGAGCTCGGTGTCAGCGACCCGCTGCTCGGGCTCGCGCAGGAACTTGAGCAGATCGCACTCGAAGACGACTACTTCAAGGAGCGCAAGCTCTACCCCAACGTCGACTTCTACACGGGGGTAATCTACAAAGCTATGGGCTTTCCGACGCGCATGTTTACCGTGCTGTTTGCGATCGGTCGACTGCCCGGCTGGATCGCGCAGTGGCGCGAGGCGAGCCTCGACCCGCAGACCAAGATTGGGCGGCCGCAGCAGCTGTACATCGGCTCGCCCGAGCGTCACCTCGGCCGCTAGCGCCCAGACGCGACGGTCCGCGACGCGACGGGCCGCGGTGCCGGGCGTAGTTTAGCGAAACAGACGCGCCGCCAGTTCGTCGATGCGCTGTTAGCCAGATAAACTGGTGAATGAACCACCAACAATGCGAGGAGGCGTCATGGCTGCAATGAAACCGAGGACCGGGGACGGACCCATGGAAGCGGTGCGTGAGAGCCGGCTGATTGTCGTGCGTGTACCGCTCGAGGGCGGCGGTCGCCTCGTGGTCTCGGTCAACAACGAAGAAGCGGCCGAGCTACGCGACGTACTCGCGGCGGTGCTTGACGGCTAGCACTGCTCGAAGCACTAACAAAGGGCCCGAAACTCGTGTGAGTTTCGGGCCCTTTGCGGTCCGCGCGGTGAGCGCGCCAGCTAGCCGTCGAGTCGCACGAGGGTGAGCAGCCCGTCGCCGGCGGGCGAGAGCGCGGGCGCGATCGCGGGGGAGTCGGCTACGATCGCGAGCAGATCGCGCATGGCCTGCGTGGCAGCGTCACGGGAGGCGGGATCCGGTACCCGACCGTGGGCGAAGGCGCTGGGGATCGCGATGAGACCGCCGGGCCGCACAACCCCGAGGGCGTATTCAAAGTGCTCAAGCATCTGGGTCGGGTTCGCGTCGATGAGCACCAGGTCGTAGGAGGCGAGATTGAGTCGCGGCATAACGTGACGCGCATCGCCTTCAATGAGGCGCAGCCGCGACGCCGCCACTCCCGCGCTCGCAAAGTTTGCACGCGCCTCGCGCAGGTGTTCCGGCTCGAGCTCGATCGAGGTGAGGGTGGCCTGGTGGGCGTGTCGCAGAAGCGATAGCCCGCTCACACCTACGCCGGTGCCGATCTCGCAAATCGCGGCCGCGCGCATCACGGTCGCGTAGCCGGCCAGGTGGGCTGCGACCGAGCGGCTCACAGGCTCGATGCCCAGCTCGAGCGACATGCGGCGCGCGGCGATCACGGCCTCGGTCTCTGCCGGGTACTGCTCGGCAAACTGCCAGTTGCGCTCGATCTTGCTCAATGGTCCTCCGGATCAGCTGCGCGCGGCCCACCCGGGCCGCGCGATACATTCGGTTCTAGCGTAGAGGTTTACGGGCGCGTGCGTGTGGGATTCTCGCTCGCGGGCGCGGCGCGCTACGATGGCATGGTGTTTGGGCTCTCGTTCGAAAAGGTATTGATCATTCTGGTGATCGCCGCGTTTGTGCTGGGCCCCGAGCGCATTCCGCTCTACGCCAAGAAGCTTGGCGAGCTGGTGCGGGGGCTGAAGCGCATGGCGGACGGCGCGAAAGACCGGCTGCGTGACGAGATGGGCCCCGAGTTCGACGAGGTCGACTGGCGTCAGCTCGACCCGCGGCAGTACGATCCGCGCCGGATCATTCGCGACGCGCTCGTTGAGGACGAACGCGAGGCGCGGGCAGCGGCACGCAAGGAGCGGGTGGCTGAGGCCCGCCGCGAGCGCGAGGCGCGGGCGGGCGATGGCACGCTGCGCTTTGACGACGAAGCTACCTAGACGTACCAGACTTGGTCTCCGCTACCGCACAGCCGCTACCGCACGCTGAGGCCGAGCTTGCGCCCGGCGAGGCCGCGCCCCGACACCGCGAGCTGCGCGGCGATCTCTCGTACAGCCTGCGCGGCGGGGTCATGTGCGAGCGTGAGCACCGCCGGATCGCCCGCATCGCCCGCCTCACGAAACGCGGGGCTGAGGGGCACGCTACCCAAGAGCGGCACCTCGGGGTGTTCATCGTCGCGCAGTCGTGAGCAGACCAACCTGCCGCCACCCGATCCAAATACGTCAATGACGCTGCCGTCGGGCTGCACCAGCCCCGCCATATTCTCGATCACGCCGATGACCTTTTGGCCCGTCTGACGGGCGACGAGGGCGCTGCGCACGGCGACGTCTGCCGCGGCCTCCTGCGGAGTGGTGATGACGAGCACCTCAGCCTGAGGCAGCAGCTGGCCCACACTGATTGCGATATCTCCCGTTCCCGGGGGCAGATCGAGCAGTAGAAGATCCAGGTCACCAAACCACACATCGCGCAAGAACTGCTCAATGGTGCGGTGCAACATGGGGCCGCGCCACGATACCGCCGTGGTGCGGGGATCGGCGTCCCCCAAGAACATGCCGATCGAGATCACTTTGACGCCGTGCGCCACGGGCGGCACGATCATGTCGTCGACCCGGCTCGGCTGCGCGACCTGCCCGTCGCGGCTGAGCCCCATAATGCCCGGGATCGAGAACCCAAACACGTCGGCGTCGACGAGCCCGACGCGCAGCCCCTGGGCCGCGAGCGCGACCGCGAGTCCCGCGGTGAGCGAGGACTTACCCACCCCGCCCTTGCCGCTCGTGACCGCGATCACGCGGGTGAGGGAGTCGGGGCCAAACTGCTGGGGCCGCGTGGCCCGGTCACCGCGCACCAGCTCGACGAAGGCGCGTCGCTCTGCGGGGGTCATCACCCCCACGTCGATGGTGGCCGCCGTCACTCCGGGGGTGCCCGTGACCGCGGCGGTGACGTCGTCTTCGATGCGGCGGGCGGCGGGGCAGCCCGCAATGGTCAGGCTTATCGCGACGCGGGCGCGACCGTCGTCATCGACCGTGATCTCACCGACCATGCCGAGCTCAGTGATCGGGCGCAGAATCTCGGGATCCTGCACGCGCGCGAGCGACGCGAGAATATCGGCCTTAGTGGGGTGTGACATCGGTTCCTTTTTCGGGGGTCGTGGTTGGTTCATCGGCGAGCTCGGCGAGCAGCGCCCGCAGCTCGGCGCGCACAAACTCTCGATCCGGCAGGTCTTTCAGCGCGAGACGCAGCGCGACGACCTCGCGCGCGAGAAATTCGGTGTCGGCGAGGTTGCGTTCGGCGCGCTGCCGATCCTGCTCGATCTGCACGCGCTCGCGGTCATCTTGCCGGTTTTGTGCGAGCAGGATCATGGGGGCCGCGTACGAAGCCTGCAGCGAGAGGATCAGGGTGAGGGCCGTGAACCCGAGCGCGGCGGAGTCAAAGCGAAACTCTTCGGGGCCGACCGTGTTCCAGGTGAGCCAGGCCACGCACACGAGCGTGAGCACGAGCAAGAACCAGGGCGTGCCCATGCCACGTGCGATTCCCTCGGTCCAGCGGCCGAAGCGCTCGTTATTGCCGTGACCCGTGCCGCCCGTGGAGCGCGTGCTGCGGCCGCGCGACGTGAGCGGCGAGTCGAGCGGGCCGCTGCGTTTGAAAAGCCTCATGGCGTGACCCCCTGCGGTTCGTCGTCGGCGTGCCGCCAGTCGTCAGGCAACAGGTGATCGAGCACGTCGTCAACGGTCACAACGCCCACGAGACGGCCCTGGTCGTCGATGACGGGCATCGCGACGAGGTCATAGCTCGCGAGCCTGCGCGACACCTCGGCGGCGCTCGCGTGCACCGAGACCGCCTCGATCTCGGTGTCGATGAGTGAAGCGAGACGTTCGTGGGGTGGAAATCGCAGCATGCGCTGAAAATGCGCCATGCCGAGGTATTCACCCGTGGGGGTTTCGTAGGGCGGGTGCGTCACATACACCGCCGAGGCCATGGCGGGGGCGATCTCTGCGCGGCGAATCATGGCGAGCCCCTCGGCGACGCTAGATTCCCCCGACAGCACGATAGGTGACGGGCTCATCAGGCCGCCCGCGGTGTCGGCGTCGTACTCGAGCAGGCGCCGTACATCTTCGGCCTCCTCTGGCTCCATCAGGTCGAGCAGCTCCTCGCCCTTGGCGGCGGGCAGCGCCGCAATCAGGTCGGCGGCGTCGTCGGGCTCCATGTGGTCGAGAATGTCGGCGGTGCGGTCTTGTGGCAGCAGCGCGAGCAGGGCGAGCTGGTCTTGTTCGCCCATTTCTTCGAGCGCGTCGGCGACGCGGTCGTCGGCGAGTTCGCCGATCACCTCGACCATGCGAGGCTGCTGTAGCTCGAGCAACGCCTCGGCAAGGTCGACGGGTTTTAGATCAACCAGGGTTTGAATGAGCAGCTCGGCCGAACGGGTACCGGGCGTTGCGCTCGGCAAGCGCGCCTCACTCCACTTCACGATGCGCGACTCGGCGCGTGCGAACGGGGCGGTAGATCGGTGCAGCTTCACAAACAGCTCGGTGACGAGCCACTCGCCGGTGCGCCCACGCTCGATCGCGGCGTCTTCGATGCGCGCCCGCTGGGTAGGTCCCCCCGCGTGCGCCGGGCCCAGATGCACCTCGCGCCCGATGAGCTCGGCGATCATGCGGGTTTCTCCGCCGCGCTGTTCGAACCTGCGCACGTTAATGAGACCGGTCGCGATCACCTGGCCTGAGCCGATTGAAGTGACGCGGCTAATGGGCACGAACACCCTGCGTTTACCGGGAATCTCGACGATGAGACCGACGACGCGGGGCGCGCCAGCGGCGCGAAACACCACCAGCACGTCTCTCACCTTGCCGATCCGGTCACCCGCCGGATCAAAGACGCCCCGGCCTGCGAGACGCCCGACAAACACCCTCGAAGTAGTCACCCCTCTAAGTTACCGCGCCGCGCGTGCGTTAGCGCCCCCAGCGATAGTACGGCTGCAGATGTTTTCGAATCAACAGCGGTCGCGCAGGCGTGCGCGTCAGAATGACGGCATGCCAACTCTTAGGTTTATGCGCCGTAGCTTGCTCGCATTACCGCTTCTCGCGGGTCTCGCGCTCGCAGGCTGCGCGGCCGAGCCGACCCCCACCTCGCCGTCAGCGCCGGTGGCGAAACCCCAGGCCGACCCGACGCCTAACGCTCACGCCGACGCTGAAGCATCCGAAGAGCTGCTCGCCGTCACCCTCGCGCGCGGCGACGAGATCGCACTCGTTGATCCGGCACGTGAAGGGGCCGTGGAGACGGTCACCGTGGGGGCCGCGCCGTGGGGCGTGAGCGTGCACGGTGACACCGCGTACGTCACCACGGCCGAGGGGCTCGCCGTGGTCGACCTTGAACGACGCGAGCGCGTAGCGCTTGTGCCGTACCTGCACCCGACGGCCGAGCGGTCGACGGGGGAGTACCGGCCGGGCGGGCTGGGGGTCGCGGCCGCCCCCGATGGCAAGCGGGTCTACGCGGCCGTGACCGCCGGCGACGGTGCGTTCTATCTCGAGGCGTATGACACGGGCACGGGGCAGTTTGTGGGGTCGGTGCCGGTGGGGCTGCGCCCCTTCGACGTGCTCGTCGCTCCCGACAACTCGTGGGCGGCGACGGTCGACCACGACGGCTTCACGGTGAATGTTGTCAACGCCCAGACTCTCACAACGAGAGCGTACGAGGTAGCACCGTTTGGCACCGAGGGCGGCTTGGCCTCGTGGGAGAAACCACACTACGGGGCGGTTGACGCTGCAGGCCAGATCCTGTTGCCGTACCAGGGCGAGGTGGTCGTGACGCTCGACCCCGCGACGGGCAAGATGACTGAGCAGGCGAGCGCCGCAAACTCGCACGCTCACGGCACCGCGCTCGCGGGCCGCCGCCTGCTCACCGTCGGCACCGGATCATTTGGTAGTGCGACGGGGCAGTCGAACCTGTCGATTCTCGACCTTGACACCGGCGACGAGCAGCTCGTGACGCTCGACGTGCCGCACGAGACCGTAGCGGTGTGGAAAGACACCAGCGGCCGCGAATTTGCTGCCGTCGCGGGCGGTAACACCCGTGATGCGGGGTGGGACGGAGTGACGCTCGTGGCGCTTGACGATCTGAGCGTGCGCGAGATCCCGCTGCCGGGGTACCCGCAGGCGGTGGCCGGTTACACACCTCAAGCTTGAGACATGCGGTGTCACAGACCAATTTCGTAACCGCTGTGGAAGAATCAAAACATGAGTAACCCAGTGACACCTTCTTCCCGTCGCCAGCAGATGATGATGCCCGAGCTGCCGACGGGTGAGGTCGTCTCAACCTACGACCGCTACGAAGACGCGAAGCACGCGGTCGACGTGCTTGCGCGCTCGGGGTTTCCGGTGCAGCAGGTGAGCATTCTGGGTAACGACCTGCGCAGCGTTGAGCGTGTCACCGGCCGCCTCACCTACGGCCGTGTCGCCCTGATGGGGGCGCTCTCGGGTGCCTACCTGGGCCTCTTTCTCGGGTTGCTGCTGTTCATCTTTCAGCCCGACAACACCGCGATTGTGGGCGTGTTTCTCGCGGCCGTCGTGATTGGTGCAGGCTTTGGCATGCTGTTTGGGGTGCTGTCGTACGCGATGAACCGTAACCGCCGCGACTTCTCGTCGGTGATGCAGATGGTGGCGACTCGCTACGACCTCTTGACCGAGCCTGAGCTGCTGCACGACGCGCGGCGCATTCTCTCGGGCGGTGCTGACGAAGCAGACACCGAGTAGGTTACTCGAACAGCGGCGGTGGGGCGAGGGGGCTGGGGCCGCCGCTCTCCGGTCGCGCAGGCGCAGCCGCCGCTTCTGCCAGGCCCAACCAATCGGCGGCCCCAGTCCCTCACCCCACCGCTATCCCTCGCGCAGCAGCTTCTGAATACGCTGTGCTGAGACCGGCTCGGCGGTGCGCAGTTGTTGCGCGAAGAGGCTCACGCGCAGTTCTTCGATGAGCCAGCGCGCGTGCACCAGCTTCGCGGGGGTGCCGCTAGGCAAGGGGATCTTGCCGCCCGCATCAGAGAACAGGACCAGCATACGGTCGACCTCGTTTTGCCAGGCGCGGTCGCGGCCCGGGTTCTCGGTGAGGCCGCGCATGCGTAGACACAGCGCCTCGAGGTAGACGGGCAGACGCGTGAGCTGCGCAAGCCCCGTGTGCGACACGAAGCCGTCGTACACAAGCCCCTCGACCTGTTTTGCCGCGTCGGCGACCTGGCCAAGCACCTGAATCGACTTCGCCTGATCAATGGCTTTGCGGGCGAGACGCACCCCGTCGAGCGTCTTCGCGGTCAGCGCGATCGCCCCGTACACCGCGTCGATGAGCGACCGCGCATACTCGTTCGCGATGCGCTCAAACTCTTCTTCTGACCAGATGAGCCCGTCGGGTGCGTGTTTACGAATCGCGGCGTCTGCGACCGCGAGCGAAACGTCGGCAATCGCGGCGTCGAGGCTGCGGTACGGGCCCGCCCCGAGCAGCAGCTTCTCTTGGTTTGAAAGGTGTTCACGAATGTAGCTCGCGGGCGAGGGCGAGCTGAGCACGAGCAGCCGGCGTATGCCTCGCCGCGACACACGCTCCTGCTCTGCCTGGTCGGCAACGAGCACCAGATCGACGCTCGTGCGCCGGTCCACGATCGCCGGGTACGCGCGCACGACGCCCGCCCCCGGCCCCCGGCCCTTTGCGTACGCCGTGTCGACGTGCTTGGGCAGCGTGCCGAACGTCCAAGTCGTGACGTTCTTGCGTTCAAGCTCGCTCTTGGGCAGCGCTGCAGCCGCCACCTTGGCGACGCCCTGCGTCGCCTGCTGCTTGTGCGCAGCCTTCAGGTCGCCCAGGTTCTTGCCGGTGCCGATCGTCTTGCCGCGGCCGTCCACGACCCTGAAGGTGGGGGTGAGGTGCGCAGGCAACCGATCCGGATCAAAATCATCTGCGCTCACCGGCACGCTCGTGCGGCGCCGGATCTCTGTCGCGAGGAGCGCAGTGAGCGCGGGCGTGTCAGTGCCCTGTGCGGCCTGCGCGCCGCCTTCAAGCTGGGGCTCGATCGCGGCGAGCAGCGTGCGCGCCCAGTCGGCCGCGGGCACGACGTGCTTGCGAATCTGCTTGGGCAGCGTCTTGATGAGCGCCGTGACGAGGTCTTGGCGAAGGCCAGGGACAAGCTTCTCGAAGTCGGCCTCGTCGAGGCGGGGCAAGAGCGGCAGCGGCACGTTGACGGTGACCCCGTCGTCTTCCGCGGTGGGGTCAAACCGATACTTGAGGCGAAGTCGCTGGTCGCCGTGCTGCCACTCGCGTGGAAACTCCTGCTCGTCGACCGCCTCGGCCTCGTCTTCGAGGAGGTCCTCGCGCTTCAAGTGTAAGAACTGCGGGTCGGTGAGCCGTTTCTTCTTCCACCAGCCTTCGAAGCTGCGGGTCGAAACGATGTCTTGGGGGATGCGCTGATCGTAGAACTCGAAGATCGATTCGTCGTCGCTCACAATGTCGCGGCGGCGGGTGCGCTCCTCGAGCTGCTCGAGTTCGCGGCGCAGCTGCCTGTTTGCGCGATCGAAGGCCTGCGGAGAATCCCAGTCGCCGTCAACGAGCGCGTGACGAATGAACAGTTCGCGCGCGTGCGGCTGATCGAAGCGGGCGAGTTGCACGCGGCGACGCTCGACTATCGCGACGCCGTAGAGCGTGACGCGTTCGTACGCGACCGCGGCGCCCTGGGTCTTTTCCCAGTGCGGCTCAGAGTACTGCCGTTTCGCGAGCGGGCCCGCGAGCTCCTCGGCCCAGGCCGGGTCGACGACGGCGTTACCGCGGGCGAACAGCCTGGACGTCTCGACGAGCTCGACGCTCATCACTACCTCTGGTGGTTTCTTTGCGAGCACCGAGCCGGGGTAGAGCACAAACCGTGTGCCGCGCGAGCCCACGAACTCCTGCGCGGGCTTACGTTTGGTGGCACCACCGACCGCGCTGCGGCCCGCCGGCTGCCTGCGATCTTGCTTGTCGTCGCGCACGCCCAGCTGCGACAGCAGGCCCGCGAGAATGGAACGGTGGATCGCGTCGCTTGCACCGCCCGACTGGGCGTCGGCCGCAGCGCTAGCGCTCACATCGGGGGAATTTACGGCAGGGCGGTCAGCATCGCGCCCCACGCCCGCGATGCGCGAGATCTGACGGTAGAGGTCCATCCACTCACGCACACGCAAGAAGTTTAAGTACTCGGCCTTGCACATGCGCCGAAACGCGCTCGACGACCGCTCCCGCTGCTGCTCTTGCAGGTAGTTCCAGAGGTTGAGCAGCGACGATAGGTCGCCGTGCGGGTCGCTAAACCGGGCATGCATCTCGTCAGCTCGGCCGCGCTCGGCCTGCGGCCGCTCGCGCACATCTTGAATGGTGAGGCCCGCCACGATGGCGAGCACCTGGGGCACGACTCCCTGCTTGCGCGCCTCAACCACCATGCGCGCAAACCGCGGCTCGATGGGTAGCCGCGACAGTTCGCGGCCGATTTTCGTGATGCGGTGGGTGGCTCCCGATGCCGGGCGCTTACCGCGAGCCGCCTCTACCGCCCCGAGCTCTGCGAGCAGCCCCAGCCCGTCGGCGATGCCGCGCTGGTCAGGAGGGGTGAGAAACGGAAACGCTGCGACGTCGCCGAGCCCGAGCGACAGCATCTGCAAGATCACCGACGCGAGCCCGGTGCGACGCACCTCCGGCTCGGTGAACTCGGGGCGCGAGAGATAGTCTTCTTCGCTGTACAGACGCAGAGCGATACCGGGGCTCGTGCGCCCCGAGCGGCCCGAGCGCTGGTTGGCGCTCGCCTGCGAGACCGCCTCGATGGGCAGCCGCTGCACCTTGCTCTTCGCGCTATAGCGCGAGATGCGGGCCGTGCCAGCATCGATCACGTAGCGAATACCGGGCACGGTGAGTGACGTCTCGGCCACGTTCGTGGCGAGCACGATCCGGCGCACGCCCTGTGTGCCGCGCTCGAAGACGCGGTGCTGCTCAGCCGCGCTCAGCCGGCCATACAGCGGCAGTACTTCGGTGCGCGCGCCGCGCGCGGTGCGACGCAGGTGGCCCGAGAGAGCATCGGCGGCGTCGCGAATCTCGGCCTCGCCCGAGAGGAACACGAGCACATCGCCGGGAGCCTCGCGGCCAAGCTCATCGACGCCCTGACAGATCGCGTCGAAAAGGTCCCGCTCTTCAGCGCGCGTCTTAGGGGCCCCACCGCGCGGATCCGGCACCTCGATCTGTTCGATCAGCGGCCGATAGCGCACCTCGACCGGAAAGGTGCGCCCCGAAACCTCGATGATGGGCGCGGGCTCGCCCGTTTTGACGTCGGCAAAATGCTGCGCAAACGACTCGGGGTCGATCGTTGCCGAGGTGATGATCACCTTGAGATCGGGGCGCCGGGGCAGCAGCGTCTTCAGGTAGCCGAGCAGAAAGTCGATGTTGAGCGAGCGCTCGTGCGCCTCATCGATGATGATCGTATCGTAGCCTGTGAGGTCGCGGTCGCGGTGGATCGCATTCAAGAGGATGCCGTCGGTCATGAGCCGCACGCGGGTGTCGGCCGACACCTTGTCGGTAAACCGCACCTGGTAGCCGACGAGCCCGCCGAGCTCGCTGCCGAGCTCTTCGGCGATGCGCTCGGCGATCGTGCGCGCCGCGATGCGCCGGGGCTGGGTGTGCGCGATGCGTTCGCGGCCGAGCTCGAGTGCGATCTTGGGCAGCTGGGTCGTCTTGCCCGAGCCGGTCTCACCGGCCACAATAACGACCTGGTGATGCTTGATGGCGTCGCGAATCTCGTCGCGCATTTGCGAAACGGGAAGCTCTTCGGGGAACGAGATGTGGGGCAGATGCAGTGACATGTCGTCTCTAGTATCCCAGCGATTGCGCGCTCACACGCGACGTAGACTAAAAGCCGTACCGAATTCAAAGGAGACCGGGTGGCCAAGCTACAGATTCCCAACATCACACTCTTGAATGGAAGCAAGATTCCGCAGCTGGGGGTGGGCACGTACAAGCTTGATCCCGCCCAAACGCAAGAGCTGGTGGAAGACGCGCTCGAGCTCGGGTACCGGCACATCGACACCGCGATGCTGTATCACAATGAGGCAGGGGTGGGTGCTGCGATTGCCGCCAGCGGTGTGCCGCGTGAAGAGCTGTTTGTCACCACCAAACTGTGGAACAGTGACCAGACCAGAGCAAGAGCGGCGTTCGAAGAAAGTCTTGAACGACTCGGGCTCGATCGGGTTGACCTGTACCTCATACACTGGCCGCAGCCCATGTACGGTGAGGCGCTGGGCGCGTGGAAAGACCTGATCAAGATCGCCGGCTCCGGTCGCGCCACCGCGATCGGTGTGTCCAACTTCGAGGTGTCAGACCTGCAAGAGCTGCTGAATGAAACAGGGGTCGTGCCAGCGGTGAATCAGATCGAATTGCATCCCATGCACCAGCGACACGAACTGCGCGAGTTTTGCGCCCGCTATGACATCGCCATTGAAGCCTGGAGCCCGCTGGCGCGCGGCCTCGAAGAATTGTTTGCCCACCCGGTGATTCAAGGAGCGGCCGAGGCGCTTCAGCGCACACCCGCGCAGGTGATCTTGCGCTGGCACCTGCAGCACAGAAACATTATTTTTCCCAAGACCACGCGTCGTGAGCGGCTCGCAGAGAATGCCAGCCTGTTCGACTTCGAGCTGTCTGAAACGCAGATGAAGGCCATTGACGCGCTAGAAGCTGGCAGGAATACGGGATCTGACCCGCGCACCTTTGATAAACGATGATGTCTGGCCAGCATGCCCAAACGCGAAACTGGAGTTTGGATTGTGACCGGGCCGCGTTCGGCGCGAAGCTGATCGCGCCCTAGGATAGGAAGCATGTCCAAGGTTCTTTCTTCTCTTCCCGTGGGCGAGCGCGTCGGCATCGCCTTCTCTGGTGGTCTCGACACCTCGTGTGCGGTGGCCTGGATGCGCGAAAACGGCGCCATCCCCTGCACCTACACGGCCGATCTCGGCCAGTACGACGAGCCCGACCTCGATGGCGTTGCAGACCGCGCCAAAGAGTATGGCGCCGAGCTTGCTCGCCACATCGACGCCAAGCGCGCGCTGGTCGAGGAGGGCTTCGTCGCCCTGCAGACCGGTGCGTTCAACGTGCGCTCGGGCGGCAAGACGTACTTCAACACGACCCCCATCGGTCGCGCGGTCACGGGCACGCTGCTCGTGCGCGCGATGAAGGAAGACGGCGTCGACATTTGGGGCGACGGTTCCACCTACAAGGGCAACGACATCGAGCGGTTCTACCGGTACGGTCTGCTCGCTAACCCGAGCCTGCGCATCTACAAGCCGTGGCTCGACAGCCAGTTCGTTGAAGAGCTCGGCGGCCGCCACGAGATGAGCGAGTGGCTCGTCGCACACGGCTACCCCTACCGCGACTCAACCGAGAAGGCGTACTCGACCGACGCCAACATCTGGGGTGCGAGCCACGAGGCCAAGGACCTGGAGTTCTTGAATGCCGGTCTCGATATCGTCGAACCGATCATGGGTGTTGCCGCGTGGCGCGAAGACGTTGAGGTGCTCACCGAAGAGGTGTCGGTGCGCTTCGAGGCGGGCCGCCCCGTCGCCATCAACGGTGAGGTGTTTGACGACCCGGTAGCGCTCGTCTACAAGGCCAACGAGATCGGTGGCCGCCACGGCCTGGGCATCTCTGACCAGATCGAGAACCGCATCATCGAGGCGAAGTCGCGCGGCATCTACGAGGCGCCCGGCATGGCACTGCTGCACATCACGTATGAGCGCCTCGTCAACGCGATTCACAACGAGAACACGCTGGCTTCGTACCACAACGACGGCCGCAAGCTCGGTCGCCTGATGTACGAGGGCCGCTGGCTCGACCCCGAGTCGCTGATGATGCGTGAGGCGCTGCAGCGCTGGGTCGGCTCGGCTGTGACGGGCGAGGTCACCCTGCGCCTGCGCCGCGGCGACGACTACACGATCCTCAACACCGAGGGCCCCAACTTGAGCTACCACCCCGAGAAGCTCTCGATGGAGCGCACCGTGGGGGCGGCGTTTGGTCCCGAGGATCGCATCGGTCAGCTGACCATGCGCAACCTCGACATCGCCGATTCGCGTGCTCGTCTCGAGCAGTACGCTTCGATCGGTCTCGTGGGCGGCCCGGTTGCCGAGCTCGTCGGCAAGCTCGAAGCGGGCGGCGCGGCCGAGATTGCAGACGCGGTCTCGGGCATCAGCGCTGATGGCGATGAGCTCGGCCTTGCGGCCGCGTTCGACGCAGGCACTGACTAGCGAGAACACAACAAGAGCCCCGGATCAATGATCCGGGGCTCTTGTTATACGCAGCTGGTGCGTGTGCAGCGTGCGCTTAGGAGGCGCGGCGTGCGCGCGCGGCGCGACGCTTCAGCGCACGACGCTCATCTTCGCTGAGGCCGCCCCAGACGCCCGAGTCCTGCCCGGTGTCCATCGCGTACTGCAGGCACATCTCGGTGACGGTGCAGCGTGCACAGACCGACTTTGCTCGCTCGATCTGCTCAACCGCCGGGCCGGTGTTTCCCACGGGGAAAAACAGCTCGGGGTCTACCGTGAGACACGCAGCCTCTTCGCGCCAATCCATCTTGATGATCTCCTCTTTTATGCACGCGCACGAGAGAGTTAGGCTAGGTAGCCTAGTACTCGCGCCGTAATTACCTGATACGTGGCTGAGAATGCTCACGTCGGTGTGCGCGAAACTCGACGAAATATATAGTTTCACGGAACCACGCGCAAATCAATAGGTAACTTGTAATTCATGAGAAAGAGAGCCGAAATGGTTTCGTCACCCGATGGACACCCGCGTTCGATCCTGGCGTGGATGGTGCTGAAAACGCTGCTCGCGATCGAAACCCTGGGGCTCGTGGCCGTCGTGGGCTTCACGATCGTGCATTCGATCACCGACGCTGGCGACACCGCGCAGAAAGTGAGCCTGGTGCTCATGAGCGCCGTATCGCTTGCCTGGGTTGCACTGACCTTGGTGGGAGCGGTGCGGGGCCGCGCGAGCTGGGTACGCAGCAGCGCGGTGGCGATTCACGTGCTCACCTTTGCGGGCGGCACGGGGTGCCTGCAGCTCGGCATCGGGCCGTGGTGGCTGGGCCTGGGCATCGTGGCGATCGCGCTGGTCGGGTTTGCCGCGGCGGTAATCGCACGGCCGGCGGTCGTGCACTTCGAAGAGTAGCGGCTGGCGGTCCGCCTACGTGGTGCCCGGGTTACTCGCCTGGCACCACGTAGAGACAAGTATGGTCAGGTTAGGCGTCGAGCCCAAGTAGCTTGCGCACGCGCGCCACGTGGCCTGTCGCCTTCACGTTGTAGAGGGCGTGCGCCACGTTGCCGTCGGCGTCGATGACGAACGTCGAGCGGATCACGCCCTCGATGATGCGGCCGTAGCTGTTCTTCGTTCCGAACGCGCCGTAGGCACGGTGCACGTCGAGCTCGACGTCGCTCAGCAGCGGGTAACCGAGCTCATCGCGGTCGGCAAACTTGCGCTGCTTCTCGATCTTGTCTCGCGAGATGCCGAGCACGCGCACGCCGGCGGCCTGCAGAGCGGCTTCAGCGTCACGAAAATCGCACGCCTCTTTCGTGCAGCCGGGCGTCATGGCGGCCGGGTAAAAGAACAGCACCACGGTCTCGCCGAGGTAGTCTGACAGGCTGCGCGTCACGCCGTCTTGGTCGGGGAGCGCAAACTCCGGGGCGGGCTGACCGGCTTCGAGAATCACACGTTCACTCATGCGGCCAGCCTATCGGCGTTACTTGAGCAGCCGGCGCAGCGACTCCACTCGTGCGGCCCCCGTCGCGTCGAGGTCACCACCTGCAATGGCGATGTTGAGTTCGCAGTCGGGGGCGTCCTCCTGGTGACTGCAACCGCGCGGGCACGCGTCGATAAGCTCTGAGAGGTCGGTGAAGCCGCGCAAGATCGCGTCGCCTGTGACATGGCCGAGGCCAAACGAGCGCACGCCCGGGGTGTCGATCACCCAGCCGTGTTCGCCCGCCGCAGCACCGGGGGTGCCTGCCCGGAGCGCCACCGACGACGATGACGTGTGGCGGCCGCGCCCGGTGACCACGTTGACGTGGCCGATCGCGCGTTCGGCCTCGGGCACGAGCGCGTTGATCAGGGTCGATTTGCCGACGCCCGAGTGCCCCACGAACACGGTCGTCTTGCCCGCGAGCACCTCGCGAATCTCGTCGAGTGGCCACTCATCGAGGGCCGAACGAAACACCGGCACTTCGAGGGCCGCGAAGTGAGCAAGAAAGGGATCCGGATCAGCCAGATCGGTTTTCGTGATGCAGATGAGCGGCTGGATTCCGGCGTCATACGCGGCCACGAGATACCGATCGACGAGGCGCACGCGGGGTTCGGGGTTCGCCGCTGCGACGACAATGAGCATCTGGTCGGCGTTTGCGACCATGACGCGCTCGACGCGGTCGGAGTCGTCGGCGCTGCGGCGCAACAGCGTCGCACGCTCGTCGACGCGCACGATGCGTGCGAGGGATCCCTCGGCGCCCGACGTGTCACCCACGATCTGAACGCGGTCACCGATCACGATGGGGGTGCGGTGCAGCTCGCGAGCGCGTGCCGCCGTCACCTCGCGTTCGCTGGGGTTTGCCTGGTCGCTGCCCGCACGCACGAGCACCGCGTAACGCCCGCGATCGACGCCGGTCACCATTGCGGTGACCGACTCGGCGTGCTCGGGGCGGCGCTTAGTGCGCGGCTTGTTGGCCTTCGGGTTGGGGCGTACACGCACCCGGTCGGCATAGTCCTCGTAGGGGTCTACGCCGTCCTCGGGCAACCAGCTCATGCGGTGAAGCCCTGCAGAAACGGGTGCGGGTTGCCGGTGTTGAGGCCGAGCATGGCGTGCCATAGCTCAGGGAACTGGGGCAGCGTTTTCGAGGTGCACGCAATATCTTCGACCTCAATGCCGTCTACGACGAGACCGATAAGGGCGCCGGTGGTGGCAATGCGGTGATCGGCGTAGCTGTGCCAGACCCCACCGTGCAGGGTCGCGGGGCGCACCTCAATGCCGTCCTCGAGTTCTTCGGCGTCACCGCCGAGCGCGCGAATCTCTTTCACGAGCGCTTCGAGTCGGTTGGTCTCGTGGTGGCGCGTGTGGCCAATACCGGTGATGCGGCTGGTGTGGCCGTGCTGCGCCGCGAGCGCGGCGAGGCCCACGAATGTGGGTGAGAGTTCGCCGGCTTCAGGGATGTGTAGGGTCGCGCCGGTGAGCTCGCCCGTGCGACTCACGGTGAGGGCGCCGTCTGCTGAAAGCTCGACGGTCGCCCCAAACGACGTGAGGAGCGTGCGCAGCTGGTCGCCCACCTGAGTAGTTGCGGCTGGCCAGTCGGTGATCGTGACGCTGCCGCCTGCCGCCACTGCCGCAGACAGAAACGGGGCCGCGTTCGACAGGTCTGGCTCGAGACGCAGGTCACGCGCCGAGATTGGGCCGGGCTCCACACGCCACTCGCCGGTGGCCGGAGAAGAAGCCTGCACGCCGCGGGCGCGCAGCGCCTCGAGCGTCATCTCGATGTGCGGCACGCTCGGCAGGCGCTCGCCCGTGTGCACCACGTGCACGCCATTGGTGAACCGGGGGGCCACGAGCAGCAGCGCTGAGACGAACTGGCTCGAGAGCGAAGCGTCGACCTCGACGCGGCCACCCTCAAGCCCGCCCGCACCGTGCACGGTAAAGGGGAGTGCGCCGCGGCCCTCGTCGGAAATATCTGTGCCGAGCGCGCGCAGCGCGTCGAGCAGGGGCCGCATGGGCCGTTTGCGTGCGTAAGGGTCGCCGTCGAACGCGACGGGCCCGAGCGCGAGGGCTGCCACAGGGGGCACAAACCGCATAACGGTGCCGGCAAGCCCACACTCGATCGTGGTGGAGCCGGTGAGCTCGGTCGCCGGTGTGATGCGCAGGTCAGCGCCGAAAGCGCCTGTGCCCGGCACCTCATCGATGCGTGCGCCCAGCGCGCGCATCGCTTCGACCATGAGATCGGTGTCGCGTGAGTGCAGCGGTGCGTGAAGTGTGCCGGGTGCGTCAGCGAGCGCCGAGAGAATAAGTTCGCGGCCGGTGAGGGACTTTGATGCTGGCAACTGCAGCCTGCCCGAAATGGGCGCGCTCGCGCGCGGCGCGACCCAGTGGGCTACTTCGCCCGCAAGGCTCTCACCTGACCCGACCTCGTCGCCGTCTTTACCCTGATTCATCTTTGCGATCAACATCACGCCCCAGTCTAGCCCGGCCGGGCTGAGCATGCCCGGCGGCGCTCGGGATAGGATCGCCGTGTGACCCAATCGACCACGCCCAACGAGCTGGAGCGTCGCTTCACGCAAGAGGCATTGCCCCTGCTCGATCAGCTGTACGGTGCCGCGATGAAGATGACGCGAAACCCGCAAGACGCGCAAGACCTGGTGCAAGAGACCTACCTGAAAGCGTTTGCGGCGTTCGAATCGTTCACTGAAGGAACGAACCTGAAAGCGTGGCTGTACCGAATTCTCACGAACAGCTACATCAACACGTACCGTAAGAAGCAGCGCGAACCGTACCTTGGGGTGGTCGAAGAACTCGAGGACTGGCAGCTTGGCGGGGCCGAATCAACGACGGCTATGTCAGCTCGTTCGGCCGAAGCTGAGGCGATCGATCGGGCCCCCGACTCGGTTGTCACGACGGCGCTCAACGCGCTGCCCGAAGACTTTCGCATTGCCGTCTATCTTGCAGACGTTGAGGGTTTTAGCTACCAAGAGATCGCCGACATTGCAGGGGTGCCCATCGGTACGGTGATGAGCCGCCTACACCGGGGCCGCGCGCGGCTGCGCAAAGCGCTGGGGGAATACGCTGCAGAACAGGGCGTTGGTATTGATAGAGACGCGAAGAAAGGAAATACGCGATGAGTGACTGCGACGGCGCCCAGGGAAAGCTCTATGAGCTGCTGCGCGGTGAGCTGTGCGCTGAAGAGTCAGCGCCGATTCGCGAGCACCTCGCGGGCTGCGATGACTGCCGGGGCGAGGAGCACGTGTGTCGCCAACTGACTGACGTTGTGAAGCGCGCCTGCATCGAAGAACGCGACAGCAACTGCCCGCCGAGTGAACTACGCGACGCGATTCTCGCGAATCTGAAGGGCCTCGCTACTTCGTAAAGCGCTGCTCGAGTGCTGCCAGGGTGCGATCGGTCACACCGGCCGTGCGCAAGTAATCGAGCACGCCTCCCCGTGCCTCGACCACCTGTGTGAGGGCGCGGTCAAGGGCGGCGGCGGGCGAAGCGCCCACGAGCCCCGCGATCGTGGGCGTCACGTCAACTCCGTAGCCGCGCAGCGCCTCGAGGTGGCTATCGAGCCACTCGCCGCTCAAGCGCGCCTGTGACTCCTCATAGTTCGTGAGCACGTCGTCGCGGTCAACACCGAGCGCGAGCAGAGTGAGGGCTGCGATCGCGCCGGTGCGGTCTTTGCCCGCGGTGCAGTGAAACACCGTGGGGCCGCCCTCGGTGAGCATCGTGATGCCCGACGCGAGCGTGTCGGCGTGCTCCTCGTAGATCAGCTCGGTGAGCGAGTAGATGTCGAGCTTGCGCGTCACATGCGCTGCCGCGCTCGGAAAAATCGGATGCGCAACAAACTCGACACCCTGGGGCAGCGCGTCGGGCTGCGACTGTCGTTCAAGATCGTCACGCAGGTCGATGACGCGCGTCACGCCCAGTTCGGTGAGTTGCGCCCTACCTGTGTCGGTGAGGCGAGTGAGCGAGTCCGAACGAAAGAGCAACCCCACATCGGTGTGCTTGTCACCCGCTCGTAACCCGCCCAGATCACGAAAGTTGTAGGTGCCCTCGATTGTAAGAACGTCGCTGTGCATAGCTCCCATTCTGGCAGACAGATGTGTCTCGGTGTGGGAGGCTGGCGGCCGGCGGCGGCCGCGCGACTACGCGAGCAGCTCGCGCACGGCCAGGGCGAGTTCGACGGGGCATGCCTCGTGCAGGTTGTGCGGGCCGGCAAGGCTCACGACGCGGCTGTCGGGTAGGCGTGTGCGCCACTCGGATTCGAGTTCGCCGGTGACGAGCCCAGAGTCGGCCCGCACGAGCGACACGGGCACAGGCAGCTCCTTGAGCACGTCCCACAGGGGCGCGAACGCGTCATCATCGGGCGACTTCGTGAGACCCGTGAGGTGCGCAAAGTGGTGCGTCCACTCGAGCCTGCCGTCGGGCCTGTGGCGCGTATTCAGCGATACTCCGCGGGTGAGGGCGGCACGGTCCGACCCGATACCAAACGCGATTGCGCGCTCTACCATCTCATCCACGCTCGCAAACGACCGCTGCCCCTGAATGAACTCGGTGACACTGCCCGCATCGCGGCCCGGGCGCACTCCGGGCGTCATGTCGACCAGGATCAGCTGGGTGACGCGATCCGGAGCTGCCGCGGCGAGCATCACGGCCGCAAGCGCGCCGAGCGAGTGCCCGAGAAGCACGTGGGGCCCCGGTGCGAGCTGGGTGAGCGCCGGGGCAAGGTCGGTCGCGAGCGTCGCCGGGCCGTAGTCGGCGTCTTCGCGCCACGAGCTGCGACCGTGGCCGGGCAGGTCGACCGCGAGGGCGGGCTCGCCGAGCGCGATGAGCATGGGGTCGAAGCTGTGCGCGTTCAGCCCCGCGCCGTGCAGTGCGACGAGGCGAGGCGCGCGATCCGGCGCGAGGTTTGGTGTGAACTTGATCGCCGCGATGCTGCGGCCGTCGAGCGATGGCGCACAGACGCGCAGCGCCCGGGGCGCCGAACCGCTGAGATCACCGCCAAGCTGGGCGACGCGCGCCGCGTCGGCCGCGAGAAACCGAAACTCATCTTCGAGCGCTGGGTCGTGAGTCAGATCGAGCGCCGGGTCGTGAGTCGGGCCGTGAGCCGGGTCGTGAGCCGCGTCGGGGGTGTCGCTGGTAGCCATTGTGGCAGCTTAGTGGCAGTTTAGTGGCCGTTTAGCGGCGCACGTAGCCGCCGTCTTCGAGGCCCGCTTCGATCTCGAAGCGGTTGCGCAGCGGGTTGCGGCCCGCGAGCGCGTAGAGCAGGGGGAGCGCGAGGCCGTAGTGGCGCCACTGAGCAACATGCACGCGCTCGTGCCGCAGCACCGCCGCAGACACGTTGTGACGCGTGAGATAGCAGGCGCCCACGCACGTGCCGCCGCGGCGAAACGCCCACTTGGGCATACCGCGAAACACCCACAGTCCGTCGATGCGCTCGATCTTGCCGGTGCTGAGCAGCGCGCCCCACACAAACCCGACGCAGGTGGCGTAGGCGAAGCCGAGTCGGGCAAGCGGCAGCGGGCGCGCGTTCACAGTATGTGACCCGAGGTGAGGGCCGCGAGAATGCGCAGCACAGTGGGCAGGTCGTCGCCCGCGGTCTCGGCGTTCGTGGGGGCGAACTCGCAGATCGAGGCGCCCGCGAGGGGCAGCGTGCCGAGCACGTCGCGTAGCACGCTCGTGAGAGCGGTGACCCGCAACCCAAACGGTACGGGCGCGTGCACCGACCCAAACTCAGACGGGTCGAGCACGTCGAGGTCAATGTGCACGTACACGTGGCTCGCGCCGGTGAGAGCATCAGAGAGTGCCGCCGCGAGCGCCTCGGCGCGCGCACCCTCGCGCAGCGCTTCGAGCGCCTGCACGCCCACGGGCGAGATGCCCAACCGGGCGAGCTCGTCGGCCTCTTCGGGGTCGTGGTCGCGGGTGCCCAGCAGCACGAGTCGATCGGTGCTGATCGGGTGACTTGAGCGCAGATCTTCGGCGCCGTCACCGAGTGCGTGCCGCAGCGTCATGCCCGACGCTGCGCCCGACGGCGAGGTGCTCGGATGCTGCAGATCTGGGTGCGCGTCAAACCACAGCACGGCAAGGTTCTCGCTGCCGTGCCGCCTCACAGCAGCTTCGAGCCCTGGTAGTGAGGTCGCGCAGTCACCGCCCAAAATAATGGGGGTGCCGGTGGCCTGGGCGAGCAGCTCACGCGCCGCATCGCGGGCGTGCATGAGGCTCGACAGCCTGGCTACGGGCGTTCCGAGGGCGTCGCCAGCCTCGAGCGGCACCGGCACATCAACGCGCGACTTACTGGGTAGGTCTTCGCGCAGCAGCTGCGCGCCCTCGGCCAGCCGCATCGCACGCGATGAGGCCGACCCTTGCCACTCTGGCATCACGAAAAAGACGGGCCTTGACATGAGCTACCTCGCTACGTTCGTTTGCTTGAAGCCGATACCTTTCATGCTACGCCTGAATCGCGCGTCTCAGGGTGCGGTCACGAAATCGATGAGCTGCTCGACACGGCCCACGAGCACCGGCTCGAGGTCACGAAAGTTGCGTACGCGGCCGCGAATGCGCGCCCACGCCTCGGCGATGTCGGCCGGCTCCTCTCCAGGCCAGCC
Source organism: Leucobacter faecis (assembly GCF_054456635.2). Classification (NCBI taxonomy): domain Bacteria; kingdom Bacillati; phylum Actinomycetota; class Actinomycetes; order Micrococcales; family Microbacteriaceae; genus Leucobacter; species Leucobacter faecis. The sequence continues at coordinate 88,149 of NZ_JBTJEP020000002.1, read as the reverse complement.
GAGCGCCCGGCAGATGCCCGTCTTCCACTCGACTTCGCGCGGAATCGTGGGCCACGCTTCGAGGCCCACCCGCGCGGGCTTCACCGCCTGCCAGATATCGACGTAGGGGTGCCCCACGATCGACACGAAGCCACCGTGCGGCCCGCGCGCGATCGCGTCGGCGATGCGCGTCTCTTTGCTGCCCCGCACGAGGTGGTCAAGCAGCACACCGGCCTTGCGCCCCGGGCCCGGGCCAAAGTCGGCGAGCACCTCTTCGAGGTTGTCGGCGCCCTGCAACAGCTCGACGACGACGCCCTCGACACGCAGGTCGGCGCCCCACACCTGCTCGACAAGCTGGGCGTCGTGTTTACCCTCCACGAAAATGCGGCTGGGCATCGCGACACGGGCGCGGTCTTGCTTCACCGCGAACGAGCCAGACGCCGTGCGAGCGCGACCCTGCGGCGCCCGCTTCGGCATCACGAGGGTGACGGGCTCCCCGTCGATCAAAAACCCGTCGGTGAGAGCGAACGCGCGCACCTTGCCCCGGTAATCCTCGAGCTGCACGAGACCCTCGCGTACGCCCGTCACGGCCCCGCACCACTCGCTCTCGGTGTGCTCCACCACGAGCCCGCGAGCGAGCGTCACACTGCGCCGCTGCACGGGCCCGCGGCGGGGCTGCATACGGGCGACGGGATCGTGGGCGTAGCGATCATCAAACACGTTTAAAGAGCCTAGATCATGCCGAGGCGACGGGCGACCTGGCCGAGCCCTGCGATAACGTGCTGTGGTGACAGATGAAGAAGCACCCGAAGAAACACCCGCGCGACCACACCGCCTGCGCGCCCTGAAAGGGCTGCTTGCCGACACCACCCCGCTGAAGCGCAGCCCCGAGTTTGCGCGGTTGTGGGCGGGCACCTCGGTCGCACAGATCGGGTCGCAGCTCACGATCGTGACGGTCGGGCTGCACGTCTACCATCTCACCGGGTCAACGCTCGCTGTCTCACTCGTCGCCCTGTGGGCGATTGGCCCCATGATTCTTGCAGGCTTTATTGGAGGGGCGCTGGCCGACGCGTTCGACCGCCGCAGGGTCGCGCTTTTCACTGCCTGCACGGCCTGGCTGAGTATCGCGACAATGACCACGATCGCGTTTACCGGCGTCACCGCCACCTGGCCGTACTACGCGCTCGCCGCCGTCAACGCGGCCTCTGCCACGATTATGGGCGCCACCCGCGGCGCGATCGTGCCACAGCTGCTGCCCACGCAGCTGCTGCCCGCCGCCGCGGCGCTCACCGGCATCTCGATGGGGCTCGCCGTCACCGTCGGCCCCGCCGCCGCGGGCGTGCTTGTCGCGATGCTCGGATACCCGTGGACCTACCTCGTCGACGCGGTGCTCTACACCGGCGCGTTTCTGGGCATCGCGAGCTTGCCGCCCATGCGCCCGGCTGGGCTGGCCGCGGGAGAAAAGCGTCACAGGGCAGGCCCCGGATCGGTGCTTGCGAGCCTCAAATTCTTGCAGACCGCCCCCAACGTGCGGGCCACGTTCGTGTGGGATTTCGTGGCCACCACCCTGGGCAACCCGAAAGTGGTGTTCCCCGCCGCGGGCGCGCTCGTGCTCGGCGGCGGGGCGGTCACCGTCGGCGCGCTCACCGCGGCTTTTGCCGTCGGCGCGCTCACGAGCAGCCTGCTCTCTGGCCCGCTCGGCAGGGTGCGCCGGCAGGGCCGTGCCATCACGTACGCGATCGCCGTGTTTGGTGTGTGCAACGCCCTGTTTGGGCTCGTGCTGCTGATCACCTCGCGCGTCTCGCCGGGTCACAGCGCCACCGACCCGCTGCTGCCCGCGATTGCGCTGGCCGCGCTTGCCCTCGCGGGCGCGGGAGCCGCCGACAACGTCAGCTCGGTGTTTCGCTCCACCATTTTGCAGACCGCGGTACCTGACGAAGTGCGCGGTCGTATGCAGGGCCTCTACTACGTCGTTGTTGCGGGCGGGCCACGCGTGGGCGACCTCTTCGCTGGCACGGTGGCCACCGCGGTGGCACTGTGGGCGCCCGCGATGCTCGGCGGCCTGGTCGTGCTGGGGGTGATGCTCGTGCTCGCACGTACCGCACACGGCTTCATGAACTACGACGCGCACGCGCCCACGCCGTAGCGTCGGGCTTCGTCACTCGAGGCGCTGTGAACCGGGGCTTCGTCACTCGAGGCGCTGTCACTGGTGCCTGCTACGGTGCTGACATGAGCAACGCAACGACGCAGCCCACGACGCAGCCCACCTCACACATCACTCCCACACAGCCCGCCGCGCCACTTGTGCTCGTGCGCCGCGAGGGCGCCATCACGCGCATCACACTCAACAGGCCGCGCGCGCTCAACGCCCTCACCCGCGACATGTTTGAACTGATCCGTGACGGCATCGATGCGGCCCAGCAAGACGGCTCACAGGCCATCGTGCTTGACGGCGCCGGTGACCGCGGCTTCTGCGGCGGCGGCGACATCAAACAACTCTCTGGCCCAGACGGCCACGAGATTCTTGCCCTCGAGTACCGCGTCGACTACGCCATTGCCACCTCCCGCGTGCCCGTCGTCGGGTTCATGGACGGTATTACGATGGGCGGCGGCATCGGGCTCACCGGCCACGCCCACCACCGCATCGTCACCGAGCGGTCACGGCTCGCCATGCCTGAGGCGCGCATCGGAATCGCCCCCGACGTCGGCGGCCATCGCCTCCTCGCCCACGCGCCCCACCTGCTCGGCGAATACCTCGCTGTTACCGCCGCCGAAATGGGGCCGCTCGACGCCATCGCGCTCGGCTTCGCCGACCTCCTCGTGCCGGCTGCTTCGCTCGATGCACTGCGCGAGGCGCTCGCCGCAGGCGAGGATCCGGCGGCAGCGTGCGCAAAATTTGCCGACGCTGGGATTGCCGGCACCGGGGCGCGAGACCGGGTGGCCGAGGCGCCGCTTCTCGCGACCGGGGTCTGGTGGGGCCCGCTCGCGCAAGAGGCGCTCGGTGACGACTGGCGCGCAACATTTGCCGAGCCTCGCGAGGCCGCGCTGCGCCTGCTCGCGGCGCTCGACGAGGCGGCCGCGGCAGAGCCAGTCGCGGCGCAGGGCGACGCGGTCGAACTGACCGGATCAACACCGGCAGATACCCATCGCGCGAAGGCGGCGGGCGAGGCAGCCCGTCAGATTCGGGAGATGTGCCCCACGTCGGTGGCAGTGACGCTCGCGCAGATCGCGCGCACCCGGGCGTTCGACTTCTCGCTCTCAGAAGTGCTGGTCGACGACCTGCGGGTGCTCGGCAGAGTCGCGCCCCGCCCCGACTTTGCCGAGGGAGTGCGCGCGCAGGTGATCGACAAAGACCGAAACCCCGCGTGGTGGCCGGCCACGATTGAACAGCTTGACGACGCCGAGCTCGCGCGCATCCTTGATACGCGCCTGCAGCCCGGCGAATCGCCGCTCGCGCTGTAGCGCCGCTCGCGCTCTGCAGTCGGCATGCCGCACGCCGCACGCCGCATGCCGCATGCCGCATGCCGCACGCCGCACGCCGCACGCCGCACGCCGCACGCCGTGGGCCTTGTGCCCAGCCCGAGCCCACTACGATTGACGGGTGACTGATCGCTGGGATTCTTTGGGGCCAAACCAGGTATACGCGGGCGACAACCTGCCAATTTTGAGGTCGATGCCCTCGGAGTCGTTTCAGCTGATCTATCTGGATCCGCCGTTTAATACCGGGCGTGAGCGGCACACCGAGCGGGTGCGCGGCGTGCGCGCTGACGTCGAAGACGGCGGCCGGCTCGGCTTTCGCGGCCAGGGGTACGCGGTGACCCGTGAGCGCACCATCTCGTTTGACGACCGGTTTCGCGACTACTGGAACTTTCTCGAGCCGCGCATCGAGGAGGCCTGGCGCTTGCTCGCGCAAGACGGCACGCTCTACCTGCACCTCGACTATCGCGAGGTGCACTACGCCAAGGTGATTCTCGACGCCATGTTTGGCCCCGAGTGCTTCATCAACGAAATCATCTGGGCATACGACTACGGTGGCCGCACCAAGAAGCGCTGGCCCACGAAGCACGACAACATTCTGGTCTATGCCAAAGATCCGGATCGCTATTTCTTTAACGCCGAAGCGGTCGACCGCGAGCCCTACATGGCGCCGGGGCTTGTGACGCCCGAGAAGGCGGCGCTCGGTAAGTTGCCGACTGACGTGTGGTGGCACACGATCGTCTCGCCCACGGGCAAGGAGCGCACGGGGTACCCGACGCAGAAGCCGGTGGGCATTATGCGCCGCATCATTCAGGCGTCCAGCCGCCCGGGGGATTGGGTACTTGACCCGTTTGCGGGCAGCGGTACTACGGGGGCGGCGGCCGAGGAACTGCATCGCCGGTTCGTGTTGATGGACGATAACCCCGAGGCGGCGAAGGTCATGCTGCGACGCTTCACCGACCCCGAGATGCACTTCATCGTGAAGTAGTCGAGCGCGGCGCTGCTCGTCAAGAATATGCGCGACAAGTTCCGTCTTAGAGGGTGTCTAAGACGGAACTTGTCGCGCATATTTCAGCTGCCAGCGTGGCGCTGCAGTTACCAGCCGCGCTCGGCGAGGCGGTGCGGGGCCGGCAGGTCTGAAACGTTAATGCCGACCATCGCCTCGCCGAGGCCGCGCGACGCGTCGGCGATGGTGCTGGGGTTCGTGAAATCGGCGGTGGCGCGCACGACCGCGGCGGCGCGTTTGGCGGGGCTGCCCGACTTGAAAATACCCGAGCCCACAAACACGCCATCGGCGCCCAGCTGCATCATCATCGCTGCGTCTGCAGGGGTCGCCACACCGCCCGCGGTAAACAGCGGTACGGGGAGGCGCCCCTCGCGGGCCACCCGCTCGACGAGGTCGAGCGGTGCCTGCAGTTCCTTCGCTGCGAGCGGCAGCTCGTCGGCGTCCTTTGCGACCAGCTGTGCGATCTCACCGCGAATCGTGCGCAGATGCTTGGTGGCCTCTGACACGTCGCCCGTGCCGGCTTCACCCTTCGAACGAATCATGGCGGCCCCCTCGGCGATGCGCCGTAGCGCTTCGCCCAGGTTGGTGGCACCGCACACGAACGGCGTCTTGAACTGACGCTTATCGATGTGGTGCGTGTAGTCAGCGGGTGAGAGTACCTCGGACTCGTCGATGAAGTCGACGCCGAGCGCCTCGAGCACCTGCGCTTCGACGAAGTGGCCGATGCGAGCCTTCGCCATCACCGGAATCTGCACGGCGGCGCGAATGCCCTCGATGAGGTCGGGGTCGCTCATGCGGGCCACGCCGCCCTGTGCGCGAATGTCGGCGGGCACCCGCTCGAGCGCCATGACGGCGATGGCGCCAGCATCGGCTGCGATGCGGGCCTGGTCGGGGGTGACGACGTCCATGATGACGCCGCCGCCCAGGGCGTGTGCGAGGGCGAGGCCCGCTGCGGCCGACTCGGTCGTGCCAGTGGAGGGAATATTGGTTCGTGTGTTGTTGCTCATGCATCGAGCTTTTCGCACCTCATGGTTTACTTCAAGATCCAAAAAGTTGTAATGTGAATGGACCAGTGGTTTCTGATTTTGGGGGAGTTGCAATGGGCATGGCGGGCGAGTTTCCGATCACACTGGAGCGCGGCGGCAGCGTGACGTTGCCCGCGCAGGTCGCGGCGGCCCTGCGCGACGCGATCGATCGCGACACGCTGCGCCCCGGCGAACCGTTGCCCTCGACGCGTGACCTTGCAGCCCGCGTGGGGGTGGCGCGCGGCGTGATCGTGGCCGCATACGAGCAGTTGGTCGCCGAGGGATACCTGCTCGCCGGCCACGGGCGCGGCACGGTCGTGCACCCGCGGCTCGACCGTGCGCGCACGGCGTCGCAGGGCCCTGATCCGGATCAAGCGAGACCCGAAGCGGCCCAGGTCGCGGGGCCGCTCGCGCCGGGCACACCGCTCGCCGACGCCGTAGATCGGCCCGCGTGGCGATCGGCGTGGCGGCACGCGGCGACGCTCGCGCAGCTGGCCGCACCCGAGCTGGGCGACCCGCGGCTGCGCGAGGAGATCGCCGATCACCTGCGACAGATGCGTGGCACCCGGCGGGGCGCCGCCGACGTGATTGTGACGGCGGGGGCGCGCGACGGGCTCTCGTTGCTGCTCACCGCGCTCGGCACGACGCGCGGGCGGGCGCTTGTCGTGGGGGTCGAAGACCCGGGCTACCCGTCGCTGCGGCAGGTGGCGGCCCGGCACGGTGCGCGCATCGTTGCGCTGCCGGTGGACGCCGATGGGCTCGTGACAGGGGCGCTGCCCGCTGGGGTGCTCGACGCGGTGATTGTCACGCCGAGCCACCAGTATCCGCTGGGCGGCTCGCTGCCGCTTGCCAGGCGGCGAGAGCTGCTCGAATGGGCGAACCGCACGGGGGTGGTGATCGTTGAAGACGATTACGACTCTGAACTGCGGCACGTGGGTAGCCCCTTGCCCACACTCGCGGCGCTGGACGACCCCGAGAGTGGTTCAGTCGTGCTGCTGGGCACCTTCTCGAAGACGCTGTCGCCCGCCTTGGCGGCGGGGTTCTTGCTGGCGCCAGCGGGGCTGAGGCGACTCATCGAACCGGTGCGGCACGACCTGGGCGGCCCGGTCTCGGCGGTGGTGCAGGCGGCGCTCGCGGGGTATCTGGCAGAAGGCGAACTGCGGCGACACATTGCGCGGATGCGCAGGCGGTATGCGCGCCGGCGTGACCTGCTGTCGGAGCGACTCGCGGGGCACGCCGGGTGGCGCGTGCGGCCCATGAGTGGCGGACTGCACGCCGTCATTGAGCTCTTGCCCGCGAGCGTTGAGCGAGAGCGCCGCGTGCTCGCTCACACCCGTGCCGAAGGGTTGGGGGCGGTGGGTCTGAGCAGCTATTGGGAGACGGGCAGTGCCGCGGGGTCTGCGGGGCTCGTGATTGGCATGGGCGGGCCCGACGATGAAGAGTTTGACTGGGCGCTCACGCGGCTGCGTGCCGCGCTCAGGGCATGAGCGTGTTGTGTGCTCCTAGTGAGACTTCGCGCGCTCGGTGAGTGCTTCGAGTAGTACGACCGCGTGGTTTACGTGCTCGTCTTTTGCGCCGTACACGAGCGTCAACGATTCGTGCTCCTGTGCGAGTGTGACGAGCTCATCGAGCGCATCTGAGGCTGGCCCGCTCGCGAGCTCTCTGCGGTAGTCGCTTGCAAACGCGGCGAAGCGTGCGGGGGTGTGCGCGTTGGGGTCACCGTGCCACTCGCGCCGAAGCGTTGGGGTAGGTGCAACCTCTTTGTCCCACAGATCGACGCGGGCATGCTCTTTGCTGAGTCCGCGCGGCCAGAGCCTGTCGATGAGCACTCGATAACCATCGCTCTTGCTGGGAGCGTCGTACACGCGCTTGATCTTGACGTCCATGATTCCAGTGTGCTCCTGAAGTGGGCAATGCGCCAGTGCGTAAACTTTTCCGAAACACTTGCCTACCGGTCGGCAGGTAGATAGTCTGATCACGCTCCCTCCAGGAGCTGCTGTCAACGACGACACTAGGCAAGGAACTCATGTATCTTCAGGTATCTGAGGAGATGAGAGAGCTACGCGAAGAGCTACGGCGCTACTTCGCGAATCTCCTCACTCCAGAAATTCGGGCCCAGCTGCGGGCCGAGGGTGAACGAGGCGGCCCCGCACACGATCGCGTGCGCAGGCAGATCGGCTCCGATGGTTGGTTGGGTATAGGGTGGCCCGCCGAGTACGGGGGGCAAGACCGTGGCCCCGCGGCGCAGTTCATCTTCTTCGATGAGGCGTACCGGGCAGAAGCGCCGATTCCCATGATCACGCTCACCACTGTGGGCCCCACCCTCATGGACCACGGCACACCCGAGCAGAAAGCCTATTTTCTGCCGAAGATTCTAGCGGGCGAGCTCGTCGTCTCTATCGGGTATACCGAGCCCTCCTCTGGCACAGACCTCGCATCGCTCAGCACACGTGCGGTGCGTGACGGCGATGACTACGTCATTAACGGTTCAAAGGTCTTCACCTCGGGCGGAGACGGGGCCGACTGGATTTGGCTCGCGGCACGCACTGATCCGGACGCGCCAAAGCACCGCGGCATATCGCTCATCCTCGTGCCCACGAGCGACCCGGGCTTCTCGGCTACACCGATCAAGGCCCTGGGCGGCGTGACCACGACGGCCACCTACTACGACGACGTGCGCGTGCCCGTAACCAACCTTGTGGGCGAAGAAAACAATGGGTGGCGCATGATCACCACCCAGCTCAACCATGAGCGTGTGGGGCTCGCCGCGTACTCGGGTATCTGCGAGGGGCTGCTAGATGAAGTGCGCTCGTGGGCTTGCGGCCAAGAACTTACGACAGGGGAGCGGCTCGTCGACCAGGGATGGGTGCGCACGCTGCTCGCCGAAGCCACCGCGCGATTGCGAGCAATGCGACTGATGAACTGGCGGCTCGTCGAGTCGACGGCAAACGCCGAAGTGCACCCGGGCGACGCCTCAGCAGCGAAGGTGTTTGCGACTGAAACGGTGGTCGACGTCTACCGGCAACTGCTGCAGATCGTCGGAGCGCGCGGCATGCGAGTGACGGGGGCGCCCTGGGCACACGATACTGGCCGGCTCGCGCTGATGAACCTATCAGCGCAAATCAACACATTCGGCGGCGGAGTCGCCGAGATTCAACGAGAAATCGTCGCCTGGACACGTCTAGGCATGGCAAGGAGTGCACGATGAACATGACAACTGGTACGGCAACGGCGCCGTGCATGCAGTTTCGTCTATCCGAAGATCAAGAAGGAATCGTTGAAGCGGCCCAGGGGGTCTTTCAAGAACTCAGCTCTGACGACAGGGTGGTAGCCGGCGAAGAAGCCGTGGACACCTACGATGAGCGGCTCTGGAAAGAAATCGTGCAGAGCGGCCTGATCGAGGCACTGCTGCCAGAATCAGCGGGCGGCGCGGAACTCGGTATGGGTGGGCTCAGCCTGATGCTGCGCGAACAGGGGGCACACCTCGGCCGCATCCCCCTCGCCACGACGGCTGTCACCGCCCTCGCGATCGCCACGCTCGGCGGCCCGGCAGACGTGCTCACCGCCATTACCTCAGGCGCGGCACGTGTAAGCGCCCTCATGCCCGAGTACCTCGATGGTGTCACCGCCAGTAGCGTCGGCGAGAGCTTCGTGCTCACCGGCACGGTGCAGCTCGCATATCTCGCGCCTGCCGCAACCCACTACCTAGTCGTGTTTACGGCCGAAGAACGGCGGCACGTCGCCGTGATTCCCGCCGACCGCGCAGGGGTCAGCGCCGAGGCGTGGGACGGTATGAGTAATCAGCAGCACGCCACGGTGCAGCTCACGGGAGTGTCGGTCGATGAGGGCGAACTCGTGGGCCGCGACACTGACAGCGCGAACTGGGTGCGTGAGCGCCTGCTCGTAGCACTCGGCGCACTGCAGGTGGGTGTGTGCCACGAAGCCGTACGCCGCACCGCCGCCTACACGTCAGAGCGTGAACAGTTTGGCAGGCCGCTCTCTACAAACCAGGGCGTCGCGCTGCGCGCGGCCGATGCGTCGATTGACACCGAAGCGATCGCACTGAGCGTGTACGACGCAGCGTGGCAGCTTGACCACGGGCAGGACGCACGCGAGGTGAGCGAAGCGGTTCTGAGCGCAGCATGGTGGGCCAAGGACGCCGGGTTTCGGGTGGTGCACGCGACGCAGCACCTACACGGCGGCATGGGCGCAGACCTCGACAACCACATTCACCGGTTTTTCCTGTGGGCGCGTGAACTCGATATTTTGTGGGGTTCGGCAGAGCAGCTGCGTGAAGAACTTGGCGCGGTCGTTGTCGCAGGGGCATGCTCATGAGCCTCTCAACGACAAAGAATGCGCTGAAGTACGGCGTGCCCGCCACGCTGTTCGTGCTTGTCATCGCCGAGGTTGTTGCAGCGTTTGAAACGACGATGGCGCTGCAGCTGCTCTACACCCCGGGGGAGTTCTTTACCAAAGACCTAGCCGCGCTGTCGTGGATCGTGACCTCTTACTCGCTCTGTGCGGCACTCGCGACGAGCTTCGTGGGGCGCTTGGGAGACCAGTTTGGGCGGCGCAACATTCTGCTGCTGGTGCTGGCAATCTCACTCGTCGGCTCGGCGATCAGCGCGATGGCCCCCACATTCGGTGTGCTAATTGCGGGGCGTGCCCTCCAGGGTGTGAGCGGGGCCGTGCTGCCGCTGTGCATCGGTATCGTGCGTGCCAGCTTCCCCCAGGGCAAAGTCGCCCTGGGTGTGGCCGTAGTGAGCACCTCGGCGCTGATTGCGGGTGCGGGTGGGTCGCTCGTAGGCGGCGTGATGCTTGACTTCGCAACGTGGCCGTGGATCTTCTGGTCGGCCGTGATTCTCGCGGGCGTCACGATCGTGCTCGTGCGGTTGATGATCAATGCCGACCCTGTGAGCACTCTCTCGGGAGCGCAGAAGATTGACTGGCTCGGAGGCATCCTGTTTGGTGGCGGCATCGCGGCGGCGCTCTTCGGGTTTACCAAGGCGAAAGATCTGGGCTGGGGCGACCCGCAGGTGGCGCTTCCACTCGCAGGCGCGCTGCTCGCGCTCATCGGCTGGTTCTTCTGGGAACGCCGAGTACCCGAACCAATGCTCGACCTTAACCTGTTCAAGAACAAAAAGTTCTCGCTCGGCATGGCCGCCACCGCCCTCATCGCGGTGGGACCCATCGGCATGACGAACATTTTGAGTATCACGCTCTACCGCACGCCGAACAGCATCCCCGGGCCCGACGGCACCATGATTGACCTGCCAGTGGGACTCGGTATGAGCGCCACCATGGCCGGCGTGCTGGCGTGCGTGACCGCCGCCGCATCGTTCGCCACGGCTCCGCTCATCGGCAAAGTGAGCGCCAAGGCCGGCGCACGTATGGCCCTCATGATCGGGGCGATACTCACCATCGTGGGGCTCGGCATCGTGTGCATCGCACCCGCCACCTTCTGGGTCGCCTTCCCCGGCCTCGTCGTGGGCGTGCTGGGCACAGGCTTTTTGTACTCGGGCATGCCGACCGTGCTCGTTGAGTGCGTAGGCGCCTCAGATACCTCGACCGCTACGGGAATGGGCGTCGTGCTGCGCACCACGTTCCAGGCCGTCGCGGCATCGGTCGTCACCGTATTTCTGGTCACCGCTCCCGTCGTTGTGGGCGGCACGACCTTCACCTCAACAACGGGGCTCTACCTCGTTGCGGGCGCTTGTGCGCTCACCTGCGTCTTGACGATCTTCATCGTCGCGCGCATCCCCGCCCCGTCAGTAACCACCCAGCAGCAGGACACCGGAGTCCTGGTTAAGGAAAATTCATGATTGGCAATTTGACCACCCGCGACACCCTCGACCGCCGTGCAGGCGACACCCACCCCGGGCTGATCTTCGAAGATCAGACGTGGAGCTGGGGCGAGGTCGTCGATAACTGCCGCAACCGCGCCAACATGTTGCTCGGGCTTCGCGACGAAGCACAGCCCTTTCACGTTGGCGTGATGCTCGAAAACGACCCCGAGTACCTGTTCATGATCGGAGCGGCAGCATACGCCGCCGCGACCGTGGTGGGTATCAACCTCACCCATCGTGGTGAACAGCTTGCCCGCGCCATTGACCAGGCCGACGTGCAGATTCTCGTTACGACGCGCGCGCTGCTCGAACAGCTCGACGGTGTCGAGAGCGGAATCGACCCGAGTCGGGTGCTGCTCATCGACGAAGCACCCTATGCCCAGCTCGCAGCCCAGTACCCGGCGACCCGACCCGAAATTGCCGCTGCGGGCGACCGCGCGACGACACTGCTACTGCTGTTCACCTCGGGCTCGACGGGCGACCCGAAGGCCGTGATCTGCTCGACAGGCCGTATGGCAGACATCGTGGTGCTTGCTCACATGGACATTCAGCGCGAAGACGTCGCTTACAACTCCATGCCGCTATTTCACGGCAATGCCGTGTTCGCGTGCTGGGCGCCCGCGCTCAATGCTGGCGCAACCTTTGTGCTCGCACGCAAGTTCTCGGCGTCGAGGTTTGTACCCGACCTCCTCCAACACGGGGTGACGTACTTCAACTACGTGGGCCGCGCACTCTCGTACGTGCTCGCCCAGCCCGAGCACGGTTGCGAGAAGGTCACCCGCATCAAGAGCTGCTTCGGCACCGAAGCGAGCGACATCGACCGGCGCGAGTTTCACCGCCGCTTTGGGGTGTGGCCCTCAGAGTCATACGGCGCGAGCGAGGGCGGCCTCACGATCCGCCGCACCGAAGACACGCCCCCCGGCTCGCTGGGGCTGCCCCCCGAGGGACTCGCCGCGGCCGTGGTCAACCCAGACACCCTCGAGGAATGCCCGCCCGCCCACTTCGACGAGCTCGGCCGCATCATAAACTCCGATGAAGCCGTAGGCGAACTGGTAAACCTCAAGGGCGCGGCCTCGTTTGAGGGCTACTACAAGCACCCCCAAGCGACCGCCGAGCGCATTCGTGGCGACGTGTTCTTCACGGGAGACCTCGGGTACCGCGACGCGGCCGGGTTCTTCTACTTCGCGGGCCGAGGCAGCGACAGGCTGCGCGTCGACAGTGAAAACTTCTCCGCCGCCCCCGTCGAACGCATCCTCGAACGCTACGACGGTGTCGCCGTCGCAATCGTTTACCCCGTGCCAGATGAGCGCACGGGCGATCAGGTGATGGCAACACTGCAAATCAACGACCCCGACGGTTTTGATCCCGCACGATTTAGTGAGTTCCTGACACAGCAACCAGACCTTGGCACCAAGTGGGCGCCGCGATACCTGCGCATCGTCGCCGATGCCCCCGTAACAGCCACAGGCAAGGTCAACAAACCGGTGTTGCGCGCCGAAGGGTGGGACGTGGCAGGCCAGGTGTATTACCGGCCCACCGCCAGCATTAGCTACGAGCCGCTCGACGCCAGCACTCGTGACGAGATTGCACAACGATTCACCGACAACCTCCGCGCACATCTGATGCCGGTGGGCCAAGTAAAGGAGACAGCATGAGCGCCGACCCCACAGCGACCATCGCCGCGATCATCGACCGTCAACACGAACGCGTCACCGTCGCGCGTGACCCAATCAACAGACCGATGATTCACCACCTGGCCGACGTGATGGGCGACACTAACCTGCTCTACCTCGACCCCGAAGCCGCCCGCGCCGCAGGGCACCCCGACGTGATCGCGCCAGCATCATCGTTGCAGGTATGGAACATGACGAACCCGTCCGACCCCAAACTCGACAGTGACGTCGACGCAGCCTACGCCGAAATGGCGAAGGCAGGCTACCCCAAAGTGGTCGCCGTCAACTGTGACCAAGAGTACGACCGCCCGCTCTACCCGGGTGACGTCCTAACCGCGGCAGAACGCGTCGAAACGCTCACCGGGCCCAAACAGACCGGGCTTGGCGAAGGCTACTTCTTGACCACTCTCACCACCTACACCGACCAGGCTGGCGAACGCGTCGGCACGATGCGCTTTCGCACACTTTGGTACGACCCCAGCAAAAGGAGCAACTCATGACACAGGCACTGCGGCCCCGCCCGCCCCGCAACCGCGACAACGACTTCTACTTCGAGGCGCTCGAAGACGGAAACCTCGCGATTCAACAGTGTGATGGCTGCCACGAACTGCGCCACCCACCCGTACCAATGTGCCCCACGTGTCACAGCCTCGAATGGCACCCCGAGCACATGTCAGGTAGGGGCACAGTCTTCAGCTTTGTTGTGCTCCACCACCCGGTCGTGCCACCGTTTGAACCGGGCTACATCGTGGCCGTGATCGAGCTCGACGAGGGGCCGCGCGTGGTCATGAACCTCGAAGACATCGCCAAAGAAGACGTCGAAATCGGCATGCCCGTCGAAATCACCCCCGAGCGCATGGACGAGGGCCTCGTGCTCCCGGTCGCTCGTGCGCTCGTACCGGCGCTCGCCTTCGCACACGCTTCACCACAGCAGGAGGAGGCACTGTGACTCAGACAATCACCCCGACTCAGACAATCACCCCGACTCAGACAATCACCCCGACTCAGACAATCACCCCGCCCCGCACCGCAGTGCGCGCGGTAGGTACCCAGATTGCACCGCTCGAGGTGCCCATCACCGCGACTCTGGTCGCGGCGGGCGCGATCGCAACGCGTGACTTCTCGCTCGTGCACCACGACCAAACGGTCGCGCTCGCCGCGGGGGCGAAAGACATTTTCATGAACATTCTCACCACAAACGCGCTCGTGAACAGGTTTGTGGGGGAATGGGCGGGGCCGAACGCGCGCATCACCCGCATCAATATTCGTCTCGGCGCCACCAACTTTCCCGGTGACGTGATGACGCTCAAGGGTGAGGTGACCGAGAGCGAGGGCGAGCGGGTAACCGTCGCCGTGACGGGCACAAACTCCATCGGCTCCCATGTCACGGGCACCGTCTCACTCGAATTCAACGACTTCAACGACACGACCGCACAGGAGCAGCAGTGAACTTCATTACCGACCAGGCCGCCATCGTCGGCATTGGTGCCACCGAGTTTTCTAAAGAGTCGGGCCGGTCAGAGCTGCAGCTCGCGCTCGAAGCGAGTCTCGCCGCCTGCAAGGATGCGGGTGTAGACCCTAAATCGATCGACGGCATGGTGACCTATTCAATGGACACTTCACCCGCCATCGATATTGCGCGCGGACTGGGGTGCGAAAAGCTCGACTTCTTTAGCCTCGTCGACTTTGGCGGCGGCGCGGCGGCCGGCACCATCGCCCACGCCGCTATGGCGGTGGCGACAGGGCAGGCAACGACTGTGCTGTGCTACCGCGCTTTCAACGAGCGATCGGGTAACCGATTCGGTCAGGCTATGAGCGTTGACGGCTGGGGTGTCGACGCGCGAGCCGCGAACTACGCCTGGTACTTGCCGCACGGGCTGATGACACCGGCGTCGTGGGTCGCGATGTTCGCACAGCGCTACGCCCACGTTTCGGGCGCCACGAGTGAAGACTTCGGCCGCGTAGCGGTGGCGTCGCGCAAGCACGCCGCTACCAACCCCAAAGCGTGGTTCTATGAGCGGCCGATCACGCTCGAGGAGCACCAGGCTTCGCGGTGGATCGCTGAGCCGTTGCACCTGCTCGACTGCTGCCAGGAGTCTGATGGCGGGCAGGCGTTCATCGTGACAACGCGCGAGCGCGCACGCGATCTCGCCGGTGACTCGGTTGTCGTGCGTGCGGCCACGCAGGGCGTAGCGTACGACCAGCACTCGATGACCAGCTTCTACCGCAAAGACGGTAACCGTGCGCTGCCTGAAATGGGTAATGTCGCCGATCGGCTGTGGGAGCGCACCGGGCTCAAGACCCACGACATTGACATGGCG
The DNA here is from genome assembly GCF_054456635.2 of Leucobacter faecis. Taxonomy (NCBI): domain Bacteria; kingdom Bacillati; phylum Actinomycetota; class Actinomycetes; order Micrococcales; family Microbacteriaceae; genus Leucobacter; species Leucobacter faecis. The sequence continues at coordinate 72,822 of NZ_JBTJEP020000002.1, read as the reverse complement.
GTGCTCTACGACCACTTCACGCCGTTCGTGCTCGCCCAGCTTGAGGAGTTTGGTTTTTGCGAGCGGGGCGAGGCGAAGGAGTTCATTAAGAACGGTAACATCGAGCTTGGTGGATCGCTGCCGATCAACACGCACGGTGGGCAACTGGGCGAGGCGTACATTCACGGGATGAATGGCATCGCCGAGGGCGTACGCCAGGTTCGCGGCACCGCCATTAACCAGGTCAATAACGCCCAAAACGTGCTCGTGACGGCTGGCACAGGCGTGCCCACGAGTGCGCTTATCTTGGGCGCCGAAGATTAAGAGAGCACCGCACCCCTCATGAACACCCCTCTGGTCCAAGCTGCTGCGCACGCGCGCGAACTCATCGATGTGCTCGTGCGCCTCGACGAACAAACGCCGATCGCGGCGGAGCTTGCCGCTCGGCTCGAAGCGCTCGTGCAGGAGGCCCGACCGCACGCGGCGGCGGGCGAAGAAATCGTGCTCGCCGCGGGGCACGATCGCAGCGGGTTCTTGGACCGGTCACCCGTGACGGGGGCCCTGAACCCGCAGGCGCCCCCGCTCACGACAGTCACGGGAGAGGGCCGTGCTTCGGCGAAGGTGACCCTCGGGCTCGCGTACCAGGGACCTCCCGGCCGAGTGCACGGCGGCTGGGTCGCGACGCTGCTCGATCATCTCATGGGCACGGCCGCTGGCACGGTCGCAACTTCGTGGATCTTCACGCGCTCGCTCACGGTCGACTACGACCACGGCACACCGCTGTTCACCGAACTCGATGTGCAGGCGTGGGTGGCTGAGAACGACGGCCGCAAAATGTGGGTCGAGGGCAGCATCGCCGCAGAGGGCAAGATCGTGGTGCGTGCGCGCGGACTCTGGTTGGGGCCCCGTGAATAGCGCGATCCGGATCAGGGAGCTGGGCCCGGTTCTATGCCGGGCTCAGGTCCCCCTGGATCAGGGACCTTGCCACGTCGAGCGCGATCTCTTGGCGGTTGGCGATCGGAATATCGCCGAGCAGCGGGCGTTCGGTCTCGAACATGATCAGCTCGCGGTGGATCAGGTCCATGCCAAGCAGCGCACGGACGCGCTGCGCATCGCTCGCTGCCGGGGGAGTCGCCAGTTCGATCGTGCGGTCGCGATGGTACAGCACGCGGTCGTGCACGCTCGAGCTGTCGGCTGCCCACGGCCGCCTGCTGAGCGCTGCGACTCCGCGTGGATCGGCGCGCAACACATCGATGTACCGCAGCATGAACTGCCACCGCGCGGTGGCGTCGTCAAACTGCGGCGGCGTCTGTGCAAGCAGCGCATCGACCTCGTCGAGCAGCGGGTTCACGAGCGCCTCCATGATGCTTTCCTTGCTCGGAAAGTGGTAGTAGAGGGACGCCTTGGTGATGCCCACCTCGTGGGCAATCGCACTCAGCGGGGCGGCGGCGTAGCCGCGCTCGGTAAACAGCTTGGCGGCGACGTCGAGGATCGAGTCGCGCGTGCTCAGTTCGTTCACAGTTCAGAAGCTCATTTCCTCACTCGTCCATCGAGTGTGATGCTTCCATGCTAGTCGGGTGACTCGCACCCATTTTTGAAGCCGAGATCGGAGAAACAATGAAGTTAATCGTTCTAGTCAAAGAAGTGCCTGACACCTTTGGTGATCGCAAACTCGACCTGGAAACGGGTTTGGCTGACCGGGCGGCGTCAGAGAAGGTACTCGACGAGATCTCAGAGCGCGCGCTCGAAGTGGCGCTGCGCTATGCCGATGAGCACCCGGGCACCGAGATCACAGCGCTAGCGCTCGCACCGGCTGACGCGACGACGACCGTACGCAAGGCACTCGCGATGGGCGCGGATCGGGCCATTCACGTGGTCGACGACGAGCTCAGCGGCGCAGATATCACCCTCACCGCCGAGACGCTGGCGGCCGCGATCCGGCGAGAAGAGTTTGATGTGGTGATCGCAGGTAGCGCTTCGACAGACGGTGCGAGCGGCATGTTGCCCTCAGCGTTGGCCGAATACCTGGGCGTGGCGTGCCTGTCGGGGTTGTCTGCTGTTGAGGTTGATGAAGACAGCGTGCGTGGCACCCGCATCGTCGACACGGGGGTGCAGCAGGTGAGCGCGGCCCTGCCCGCGGTGATCACGATCACCGAGGCGCTACCAGACCCGCGGTTTCCGAACTTTAAGGGGATCATGGCAGCGAAGAAGAAGCCGCTTGACGTCGTAGGGCTCGGTGATTTGCAGGTCGAGGCGCTGCGGCCTGACGCCGCTCGCTCGATCATGCTGAACATCGCCGAGCGCCCGCCGCGTAGTGCGGGCATCAAGATATCTGACGAGGGCAACGCTGGGTCACAGCTAGCGCAGTACCTCATTGAGAACCGACTGGTGTAGGAGAAATCATGTCTGAGTTTGCACACAACTCTGTATTGGTCGTCGCCGAAACAACGCCGGCGGGCGCGCTCACCAGCAGCGCGGCTGAACTGCTGGGAGCAGCGAGTCTCGTGGGAGAGCCGGTAGCGCTGCTGCTCGGCCACGCGACTCTGGCTGCTAGCCTCGCTCAGTTGGGAGCGGCGCGCGTGCTCATCGCTGAAGAGGCTGCGCCGGTAGCGGGTGCTGCGCTGAACGCGGCGGCCATCGACGCCGTGTCGGCAGCGGCTGAGCTCGTTGCCCCCGACGCGATTCTTATCGCCCACTCGCGCGACGGCGCCGATATTGCCGGGGCAGTCGCTGTGCGCACGCGACGCGCGATCTCAGCAGATGTCGTCGGTGTTGAACGCGATGAGCTCGGCGTCGTGGGCGTGCACTCCGTGTACGGCGGCGCCTACAACCTGGTCTCGACCGCCACCATCGGAGCCCCGATCATTACGGTGCGAGAGGGGGCGGTTGACGCGCGCGCCACGGCTGCGCCGCTGCACGAGGTGCCACTGACACTCGCCAGTTCTGATCGCCCCGCTGGAGTGATCGACGAATTTGTACCCGGGGCACAAGCGTCCTCGCGGCCCGAGCTGCGCAGCGCCGCACGAGTGGTGTCAGGTGGGCGCGGGCTCGGGTCGAAAGAGAAATTTACGCTCGTTGAAGAGCTCGCTGACCTGCTTGACGCCGGGATCGGCGCGTCTCGCGCTGCCGTCGACGCGGGTTACGTGGCGGCTAACCACCAGGTGGGGCAAACGGGGGTCACCGTGTCACCGCAGCTGTATGTGGCGCTGGGCATTTCAGGGGCGATTCAACACCGAGCCGGCATGCAGACCGCGAAATCGATTGTGGCGATCAACAAAGACGGTGATGCACCAATTTTCGATGTCGCAGACTTTGGCATTGTGGGCGACGTGTTCGAGGTTGTGCCGCAGCTGATGAGCGCCCTCGAAGAACGAAAGGGATAGCCATGGCGACATTTACCGCCGTGCCACGCCAGGGGCTGCCGCGCACACCGGGTGGGGCACCGTGGCCCGAGTACCTGGCTGGTGAGCATGTACCTGTTGAACATGTGCCTGTTGAACATGCGCCTGTCGAGCACGTGCTTATAGAATGCGTTGCTGAGACGAGCGTGATCGAACCGCACACAGTGATCCGCCCGCGCCAGGGGCTTCCGCGTGTGGCAGGAGGGGCACCCTGGCCTCCTGTCCAGCAAGAAGCTGTGGCATCCGAAGAGACGATCAGTGCACCGCCCGAGAGCGCGATCCTGACAGAGCCGGAGCCGGTTGTGCCGGAGCCGGTTGCGCCGGAGCCCGCAGATCCGGAGCTCACAGATCCGGAGCCCGCAGATCCGGTGCTGCCGGAGCCAACACAGGCAGCCGTGGCGCCTAAAACAGTGGCGCCTAAGACAGCGGCGCCCGCTGTGGCGGCGCCTGTTCCTCCGGCACCGAAAGCGCCCGCGGGGCAGTACAAGCCGAGCGGTCGAGCGCGGCAGGTCGTGCTGTGGGCGTTGGGGCTCATCGCAGCGGCGGGCGTGTTCGTGCTCGCCGCGCGCGGGGTCACAACGCTGCCGGGCGTGCCCGAGTGGCTTGCCAGGTACCCGGGCGAATATGCTCCGGCGGTTGAGGCCACGCCGGGCTTCCCCGCGTGGGCGCGCTGGAGCCACTTTTTGAACTTCTTCTTTATGGCTCTGATCGTGCGCTCGGGGTTGCTCGTGCGTACCCAACAAAAACCGCCAGCGTTTTGGACTCCCCGTGCGGGCGGCAAGAAGGTGAGCATTTACCTGTGGCTGCACACATCGCTCGACGTGCTGTGGGTGGTCAACGGGCTCGCGTTTGTGGTGCTTTTGTTTGTGTCGGGGCACTGGGCCCGCATCGTGCCGACGAGCTGGGAAGTGATTCCAAATGCGGCGTCGGCCGCCCTGCAGTACGCGACGCTCGACTGGCCGACAGATGACGGCTGGGTCAACTACAACAGCCTGCAGCAGCTGATGTATTTTGCCGTCGTGTTTATCGCGGCGCCGCTCGCGGTCATAAGTGGGGTGCGCATGAGTGAGTGGTGGTCTGACAAGTGGGAACGAATCAACCGAGCCTACCCGGCGCCTGTTGCGCGCGCCGTGCACTTTCCGGTGATGCTGTTCTTTGTGCTGTTTGTGATTGTGCACGTCACACTCGTGCTTGCGACGGGTGCTCTGCGCAACCTCAACCACATGTTTGCCGGCAGCGATGCCATCAACTGGGTTGGCTTCACCTGGTTTGTGATCGGGGTGCTCGTTACGGCGGGGGCTGTCGCCGCAGCGCGCCCACTCGTGCTCGCACCGATTGCGGGGCTCTTCGGGCGGGTGAGTAACCGCTAACCGGCGGGGTGCGTATGCCGCAGCACACGGCGGGCAGTGGTCGGGCCCGCCGTGTCAGGGCATGCAGAGCAGGGCACACCCCGATAACCTTGAGTCGTGAGCGTCGACAACATCTCCCCGAGCATGCAGAACTACCTGAAGGTGATTTGGGGGCTGCAGGAGTGGTCTGATGCACCCGTATCGAACTCGGCGATTGCCGAGGCCGCGGGCGTGCGACTTTCAACAGTGTCTGATGCGTTGCGCAAGCTTTCTGATCTCGAGTTCATTGGGCACGCGCGCTACGGCAGCGTTACGCTCACCGAAGAGGGGCGGCAGCACGCGGTGTCGATGATTCGTCGCCACCGTCTGCTCGAAACATTTTTGGTGGAGACGCTCGGGTACGAGTGGGACGAGGTGCACGATGAAGCTGACCGCCTCGAGCACGCCGTGTCAGATCAGCTCATCGACCGGGTAGATCGGGCGCTGGGTTACCCCACGCGCGACCCGCACGGTGACCCCATTCCAAGCGCCGCAGGGCGCGTGCACCGGCCCGACGCTGTGCAGCTGACAGGTGCGCAGGCGCCGTGCCGGGTGCGGGTCGAGCGCATCTCTGACTCAGACAATGAGATGCTGCAGTACTTCGCGAGCCGCGCACTGGTCGTCGACACCGAACTGGCGGTGCTGCCGGGTGAGCCCTACTCTGAAACCGTCACGGTGCAGGTCGACGGCGCAGAGCCGGTGCGGCTTGGCGCGGCGGCGGCGGCGGCGATCTGGGTCTCGCGCATCGACTAGCGGGCTACCCGGCCGCCTTGGTGCGCTCTGGGTCGCGCGTGAATTTGAGTCCGATCACGCAACCGATGATGCCCGCGAGAAACAGCAGCTTGAGCACCGACGGTGACTCGCTGCCGGTGAGCATTGACACGAATACGGTGAGCGCCGCGCCCGCCCCCGTCCAGATCGCGTATGCCACGCTCACCGGCAGACCGCGCATGGCGTAGCCGAGCCCTACCAGGCTCAGCGGGTTCGCAATCAAGAAGACGACGGTTGGTGCGAGCACAGTGAACCCCGCCGAAGCGTCGAGCGCGAGCGCCCAGACCGCTTCGAGAACCGAGCTCGCCAACAACACGAGCCAATGCCTCGTGCGCGGCACCTTCGCAGCCGGTGAAATCTTTGCAGCCACAGGCACCTCAGCTCACCACTTTCAAGCCAGCGACGCATGCCACAAGCCCCGCGAGCAGCAGTACGCGTGCGACTGTGACGCGGTCGGCTCCCGTCGCGAACGCCCACACCGTGGTGAGCACCGCGCCGATCCCCACCCACACGGCATATGCGGTGCCCACGGGAATCTGGTGCAGCGCGAACGAGAGCCCCACCATACTCGCGACCATCGACGTGACGAACATTACGGTCGGCCACAGCCTACGAAACCCCTGTGACGCATCGAGCGCGGTGGCCCACACCGCCTCAAGCATGCCGCTCAGAATAAGAACAACCCAAGCCAAAGCCACGGCTACTTCTTTCTGGCAGTCGTCAGTGTGCGGGTACTGCTCCCTCGTCCGCACCCCAGCCGTGGGGTCAGAGCCAGTCTGACACATTTCGGTTGTTCCCTGCGCGCGTTTGCGCGAATCTCGGCGGCATCAGAGATAATGGAGGGGTGCGCCAGCGGCGCGAGAAGGGAGCGCGGTGTTCGGTAAATGGAAGAAGCGCGAACGTAGTACCTCACGGGGGCTACGCAGGCTTCCCAAACGCGTGCTCGCTCCCGTCGAGGAGATCGTCGAACAGGGCCTACTCGTGGCCGACGTGGCCGTGCGCATGCAGGTCAAAAACGACATCATTATGAACGCGCTCAAGCGGCAGGTCGACTACGACGCCGGGCAGATTCGCGAGATGGTGCGAAGCGCGTGCGAAGATCTTGCCGTCGAGCGCGAGAAAGATGCGCGCCATATTTCACGCATGCGTAATGAGATTCGAGACACGGGCCGCAGCTCGTGGAGTGAGTCTGACTACGGCAATGATGACAATCGCACGCTGCGACACCGTCAAGAGGTGTACGAACAGGTCGCCCAAGAACTGCACAAGCGTGCGGCAGACCCCGAGTACCTAGAGTCCACGGCAGAGCGTGCGCGCCTGGCGGCCTGGCACGAAATTGGCGACTCACTGGCCGACCGTGCGACACACCCCTACTACAGCGGCGGCGACAACGACGAGTATCGCAGCGAGCGCGACAGCCGCATTCAGCAGCTCATCGCGAAAGACTTGACGTCGCTGATTCGCGAACAGACCGCCAAGAACGAAGCGGGCGGAGGCGGCGACGCGTCAGACGCCCCCAAGAAGCGCATCTTTAAGCGCAAGGAGCGCAGCTAGCGCGATCGTGGCTAGCACTGAGCGCAGCTAGCGCGAACGCAGTTCGGGGTGCTTGTCGAGGAAGCCTGCGATAAACCAGCACGAGGCTGCGATGCGTTTGCCGACCGTCACATCACCGGTCAGTGCGTGCCGGGCGAGCAGCCCTGCGAGCCCAGTGCCGCGCAGGGCAGGGCTCACCACCGTGTGATCGAAGTCGATCGTCTCACTGCCCACGAGTGTGTAGTGCGCTTCGCCCACCAGCTCGCGCGCACCGTCCTCGCCCCGGTACACCGCATACCGTGAGGCAGCTGGCTCGTGCACGATGTGAAAACCATCGGCCGCTGCTTGTGCTTCATCGATATATCTAGCCATACCCACACCCTACGCGTGCACGCACCACCTGCATACCCCTGCACCTGGCGCTCAGCTGTCGTCGGCAAAGCCCGCTCACCGCGACTATCCTCGAACGTGTGGTTATAAAGTTTCGATCAGGCGCCCTCGTCGGTAAAGCCGGCGCGGTGGGCGTAACAGTCGTCGCGGCCGCGCTGCTTCTCACGGGTTGCAGCGGCGGTGCAGGCAACGCAGGCGGCGGGCCCGCAGCGGCCCCCGAGCCCGAGGTGCTCTCGGCCACGGAAGCTGGCGGTATTTACCTCGACGCGGTGTGCCCGGTGAACGCGGCGTGGGACGACGTCGACGTCGAACTCGAACGACTGCGACTCACCGTCTCGCGCGGTGAAGATGACACGAGACGCTTCGCGGCTGCAATGGAGAAGGTCGCCCAGCAGAGCAAGGCCGCGGCGCGTGCGCTCGACCCACGGGTGCTCGATAAGGGTGGGCATGCCTGGCCCGACTCCGCCCTCGACGAGATCGAGGCGGTGCAAGAGACCCTCGAGGCCGATGAGAAACAGGCCACGAAGGTATCAAAACTCGATGCCGCCGAGATTCTGGCATACGCCTGGCAGGGCAGCACCGAGCTCGGCACCGCCGCGAGCGAGGCACGCTCCGTGCTCAGCCTGCCCGCTGACGGCGAGAGCGCGTGCGCGCAGTGGGCAGAGCAGGCCGCGGCTGAGGCGGCGGCGAAGAAAGCTGCCGCAGAAGAAGCGGCTCAGCAGGCTGAGGAAGACGCGAGGAAACAAGCAGGCTCCGATAAGCCAGCAGACTCCGATACGCCCGCTGAGAAACCGAAGGCGAAACCGTGACACACGAACTGCTCAACAACTCACCCGCGCCCGCAGACGGCGCGCGTGCAACGGCGCTCGCGGTCGAACGCGCGGTGCGTGCGGCGGCGCGGGCGGGCAACAGGCTGCTGGCCGCGGGCACTGCCCGCGTGCTCGTCGAGCACGACGCCTCGAGACGCGCGCTGCTTAGCACCCTCGCGCGCATGGGGGTACGCGAGGCTCGCTCCGGATCCCCGGTAGATTTCATCTTTGTCGATGGCGGGGCCACCACGTTCGACGCGGCCGAAACGGTACCGGCAGCGGGCGTTCGACCCGAGGCTCAGGCCCGGCTACCCGCCGTTGTCGTGGGGCTCGATGGCTCAGTCGCCTCACCGCGCGGGGCGAGCCCGGCAGCGCGCATCGACTGGGCCGAGCGCGGCATGCCCGCCACCGCCGTGCTCGCGCAAGAGCTCTCCCGCGGCGTGGGCGCGGGCGTGGGCGTGGGCACAGGCCTGGTCGCAAGCGATCGGGGAGCCGCGAGCACCGCGCCCAAAGTCGCGGTGAGTTTGGTACTCGAACCCAAAACGGCCGCGTTTACGCGCACACTCGTCGCGGCGGGGTGCGAGGTGGCAGTGTTTAGCGCGGTGTCTGAGACTGACCCCGAGATCGCGCGTGAGCTTGCGGGCGGCGGCCAGGTGACCGTGTTCGCCCCGCAAACACACACCCCAGAAGACGCCGTACGCGATGTCGACGCCCGCCACGCTGCGGGCATACTGGATTGGGCACCCGACTACCTGATCGATGACGGCGCGCACCTGATTCGGCTCGCGCACACCGAACGCCCCGGCGCGCTCGCGGGGTTGCGGGGCGCGGCCGAAGAGACGACGAGCGGGGTACGGCCGCTGAGGGAAATGGCGGCGGCGGGCGCGCTGCGGATTCCCGTGATCGCGGTGAACGATGCGCGCACAAAAACCGGGTTTGACAACCTGATTGGTACGGGCCAGTCGTGCGTGTTTGCGATCTGTGACCTGCTTGACGACAACCGAGCAAACATGCCCTACACCGGAGCCTTCGGCACCCACTGGGTCGTCGTGGGCTACGGACCCGTGGGCGTGGGGGCCGCCCGGTTCGCGGCGGCGCTCGGCGCGCGGGTGACGGTCGTCGAACATGACTCTGTACGTGCGCTTGCCGCGCTGCACGACGGGTTCGAAGCGTGCGGCATGGAAGATGCGATCAGTGATGCCGATGTGGTCGTGAGCGCGACGGGGGTGTGGCACACGATCACCGCGGCTCACTTCGCGGCGATGCGCCCCGGCGTCGCCGTCGCTGTGGCGGGCGGCATTGACGATGAGCTCGCGCTCGACGAGCTGCGGGCCCGCGGCTGGGCCGAGACCGTGGTGAGTCCTGGCACGTCTGTGCATAGCCTGGCCGAGTGGCGTGCACCAGGCGCCGCGCGGGGGCCGATCGTGCTCGCGGGCGGCGGCGGCATCAATTACACGGCCGCTGAGGGCAACCCGATCGAGGTGATGGACCTGTCGTTTGCCACGCAGGTGGCAGCGCTCATTCGGCTCATGCGTGAGCGCACGCCGCCCGGTGTGCACGCGCTGTCGGCGGCCGAAGAAACGCGGGTCGCGCGCGCGGCGCTCGCCGCGCGCGGCGGTGGGGCTGATCCGGCGCCAGAAGTGATGCGTGCCGGGGGAGCCGCGCAGCCGTGGCCGGTGCACCGGTACCGTACCCAGGCTGGGGCGGGCGAGACGGCCTAGACTCGTCTGGTGAGTTCCCAGCAAGAAATCGTCGTTTACAGCGCCGCCCTCGTCTTTCCCGTCACCAGCCCGCGCATCGCAGACGGTGCGGTCGCGGTGCAAGGCGACCGCATCTTGCACGTGGGTGACCGCCGCTGGGTGCTCGAGGCGCTCGCCGATCGCGGCGCTCGCTACCGCGAAGAGCGGTGGGACGGCGTGCTCGCGCCGGGCCTCGTGAACGCGCACACGCACCTGCAGTACACGCACATGGCAGAGGTGGCGACGCGCAGCTACAACGGATTCGATGACTGGGGTGACGCCTTCGACGTCGTATACGACCGGGTGGGACACGACTGGGCGACCGCCGCGGCAGACGGCGCCGCGATGAGCCTTGCGGCGGGCGTGACCGCCGCCGCAGACGTCGTGACCGACCGCGAAGCGCTGTCGGCGCTGCACGACGCCGGCATGCACGGCATCGCCTACTGGGAGGTGTACGGCGCAAACAACGCCGGCTGGACCCCCGAAGCAAAAGACGCTGTGCGCGAGCAGATTCGGCAGATCCCAGCGCCCCCCGGGGCGGGCGTCTCGCCGCACGCGCCCTACTCGCTCGACGTGCAGCCGCTGCTTGAGCTGCCCGACATTGTGCGCGAAGAGGGGCTCCGACTACACATTCACCTCGCCGAGGCGCACATGGAGCGCGAGTTCGACGGCATCGACGGGTATGCGGGCCCGGGCGGTCACGGCTCGTGGCCGGAGCTTGGCGCCGACAGCTTCAGGGCGCTGCGCTCGCACGGCATCGGTGTCTCGTCGACCCAGTTCGTCGACCACCTGGGCGTGCTCGGCCCCGACTGCCACATTGCGCACGGCGTGTACGTCAGCGCCGAAGACCGCGCGCTGCTGCGTGCCCGGGGCACGAGCGTGGCGCTGTGCCCCCGCTCCAACGAGGTCATTGGGCTCGACATGCCGCCCGTCGCCGCGTACCTGCGCGAGGGCAACCAGATCGCGGTGGGTACCGACTCGCTGTCATCGTCGCCGTCGCTCGACCTGCTCGCCGACGTCGCGAAACTCTATCGCGTGGCCCGCGACCAGGGATACCGCGGCGACGACCTGCACCAGCGGCTCTTTGGGGCGGCGACGCTCGGCGGGGCCGAGGCGCTCGGGCTGCACGTCGGCAAGAACCGGATCGGGCAGCTCGGCGTGGGGGCGATGGCCGACCTTGCGTTCTTCAGCGTGCCCACGCACAACCCCGACGTCGCGCTCGCAGAGCTCGTTGAAGCGGGCGCAGGCCGCGCCCGGCGCACCATCGTGGCGGGCGTCGAGAAGTTCAACGCCTCGACCCAGTAGCGGTCTGTGCCAGCCACTCGCCCCAATTCGTACTAGTCGTAACCGGAGTGTTACGCGCAAAGGTCAGACGTCGCCGCGCGGTCTCGTAGACTAGCTGATGGTCTTCGACGCCGTAGCCCCGCGCACGCGTTCACAGGTTTCGCACTACCTCGTTCACCTATCTAGGAGTACTCGTATGTCTCGCACGTCACGTGCCCTCGCCACCGTTGCTGCCGGTGCCGCCGCCCTGCTTACCCTCGCCGCCTGCTCGTCTGGCGCTGCCGATACCGCGACCGGTGTGGGCCCGGTCACCGAGGGCAAGCTCACGATCGCGACGGGCGAGCCCGCGTACGCACCCTGGGTGATCGACAACAACCCCGAGTCGGGCGAGGGATTTGAGTCGGCCGTGGCCTACGCTGTAGCAGACGAGATGGGTTACGCTCACGATGACGTCGTGTGGGTGCGCACCCCCTTTGAAGCGGCCATTGCGCCGGGCCCCAAAGACTTCGACATGAACACTCAGCAGTTCTCGGCCACCCCCGAGCGCGAGAACGCGGTCGACTTCTCGAGCCCGTACTACGTCACCACCCAGGCAATCGTCGCGACCGAGGGCACGAAGGCCGCGACGGCGAAGTCGCTGAAGGATCTCGACGGCACCGTGTTTGGTGTTGCTTCGGGCAGCACGTCGTTCACGGTCGCTGAGAAGGTGTTTGGTGACAGCGCAGAGGTGCGGGTGTTCAATAACCTTGACGATGTCGTCGCTGCGCTCAAGAGCGGCACGATCGACGCGCTCGTGACCGACCTGCCGGGCGCTTTCTTTGTGCGCGATGCGCAGCTCGACAACGGTGTGATCGTCGGCCAGCTCGCCGACGAGGCCGGCGACGAGTTCGCCTTCCTGCTGCCCAAGGGGTCAGACCTCACGGCAGACGTTTCGAAGGCCGTCGATGCGCTGCGTGACAACGGCACGCTCGACAAGCTTGCGGCCGAGTGGATCGCCGACCAGGGCGCCCCGGTTCTCAAGTAGCGTTTCGCTCAAGTAGCGTCTCGCGTTTGCGGCTCCTCAGGCCTCGCGTAGCCGCCCTCCACCCAACGACAGGATCCCCAAGTTGACCCACACCGTCAGCGCTATCGAGCTTGACCGCCGCGCGTACCGTCGCGCGCGCGGTCGCCGCTCGGTGTTCGTGAGTCTCGCGAGCACGCTCGTGTTCGCCGCCGTCTTAGTCATCGGGCTGATGTCGAGCCCGGGCTGGGCGCGCGTGCAAGAGACCTTCTTCGACTGGGATGTCGCGGTGCAGTCATTTCCGCGCATCATCGAGGGACTGTGGCTCAACATTCAGGTGCTCGCCATTGCGGGCGTAGGCGTCGCCGTCTTGGGCACGCTACTCGCGGTGGCGCGCACACTTAAGGGCGCGGTGTTCACGCCGATCCGGCTGCTGGCGGCGGGCTACACCGACCTCTTTCGCGGTATTCCGGTGCTGCTCGTGCTGTACCTCGTCGGGTATGGAATCCCGGGGCTTCAGCTCACGGCCAAAATGCCCCCGCAGTTCTGGGGCACGATCGCGCTGATCCTGTGCTACTCGGCCTATGTCGCCGAGGTGCTGCGCGCCGGCATCGACGCGGTGCACCCGTCGCAGCGTCTCGCGGCGCGCTCACTGGGATTAAGCCACGGCAAGACGCTGCGCATTGTGGTGCTGCCGCAGGCGGTGCGCAAGGTGACGCCCGCGCTCATGAATGACTTCGTGTCGATGCAGAAAGACGTGGGCCTCATCTCGGTGCTCGGCGCCATCGACGCGGTTCGTGCCGCACAGATCGAGACCGCGATGGCCTACAACTTCACGCCCTATGTGGTCGCGGGGTTGCTGTTCGTACTGCTGTCGCTGCCGTTCATTCGCATCACAGACATGCTGACGACTCGCGCCCAGAAGCGCGAACAGATCGGAGGTGTCGTGTGAGCGACGCAACGCAGGCTGGCGAGACTCAGGCAGCCAAGACCAGCACCCCCGTGCTCGATGTGCGGGGCGTCTACAAGAAGTTTGGCGACCGGCCGGTGCTGCAGGGCATCGACCTCGCCGTCGAAGCGCACGAGGTCGTCGTGCTCATCGGCGCGTCTGGCTCGGGCAAATCGACGCTGCTCAAGACGATCAACCTGCTCGAGCAGATCGACGACGGCCAGATCATGCTCGGCGACACCGACATCTCTGACCCGGCGGTCAACACCGACAGGGTGCGCGCCCGCATCGGCGTCGTGTTTCAGCACTACAACCTGTTTCCACACCTAAACGTGCTCGATAACGTGACGCTCGCGGCGCGCAAGGTGTTTGGCACCCCGCGCGCGAAGGCCGAGGCGCGCGGCCACGAGCTGCTCACGCGCATTGGGCTCGGGGACAAGGCAAAGGAATTTCCGGATCGCCTCTCGGGCGGCCAGCAGCAGCGCGTCGCGATCGCCCGTGCGATCGCGACCGATCCGGAGCTGCTCTTGCTTGATGAGATCACGAGCGCGCTCGACCCGCAGCTGGTGGGCGAGGTGCTCGACCTCGTGAAGGAACTCAAGGCGGCGGGCTCCACGATCGTGATGGCGACGCACGAGATGTCCTTTGCGCGCCGCGTGGCCGACCGCGTGGTGTACCTGAAGGACGGTGTGCTCATCGAATCGGGCACCCCCGAGCAAATCTTTGAGCACCCCGAGCGTGAAGAGACGCGCGAGTTTCTGGCGCGCCTGCGCGACCCCTTCGAGCAGTAACCCGTCAGCGGGCTCACCCGCCAGCGGGCATTCTGCGCGACGGCCTCTCCACGTCGTTCTGCGCGACGGCCTCTCCACGTCGTTCTGCGCGACTGTTTCACCACGTCATTCTGCGCGACGGCCTCTCCACGTCATTCTGCGCGACGGCCTCTCCACGTCATTCTGCGCGACGCAGGAGTCGCAGAATCCACCGACCGCGCAGACAGCAAGCTTCAGGTAAGATGGGTCTCTTATGTCTGAAACCGCTAACCGCCCGTTTGGGCCGACCGAGCAGCTCGCTATTTGGGTGCTGCTGATCTCAACGTTCGTCGTCATCTTGAACGAGACGGTGATGGGTGTCGCCCTGCCTAAACTCATGACCGACCTTGAGGTTTCGGCCGTCGCGGGGCAGTGGCTTACCACCGCGTTTCTGCTCACCATGAGCGTCGTGATTCCTATTACTGGCATGCTGATTCAGCGGGTGAAGACCCGCACGCTGTTTATGGTCGCGATGGCGCTGTTCACCGCGGGCACGCTGATTGCGGCGACAGCACCCGGCTTCGAAGTGTTGCTCGTCGGCCGCGTCGTGCAGGCCGGCGGCACCGCGATCATGATGCCGCTACTCATGACGACGGTCGTGACGCTGGTGCCAGAAGGCCAGCGCGGCAGGCTCATGGGCCGCATCGCGATCGTGATTTCGGTGGCTCCCGCACTGGGGCCGACGCTCTCGGGGCTCATCTTGCAGACGCTTAGCTGGCGGTGGCTCTTCATCATGATGCTGCCGTTCGCGCTGGCGGCGCTCGCATTTGGTATTGCTCGCATGCCTAATGTGGGGGAGCGCAGCCATGCACCGATTGATGCCGTGTCGGTGGTGCTGTCGGTGCTCGCCTTTGGCGGGCTTGTGTACGGCCTCAGCCTGGTGGGCGACGCGGCTAACGGCGCTGCTGTCATGCCGCCGTGGGTGCCTGTTGCGGTGGGCGTGGTGACGCTCGCGCTGTTTGTGTGGCGCCAGCTGGTGCTGCAGCGCGGGGATCGCGCGCTGCTCGACCTGCGCACGTTCAAGTCGCACCCCTTCACACTGTCGGTGATCCTGTTCGTGTTCAGCTCGATCGCGCTGTTTGGGTCGCTCATCTTGCTGCCGATCTACGTGCAGAGCGTGCTCGGCTACAACACGCTGCAGACTGGGTTGCTGATGCTGCCGGGCGGCCTGCTGATGGGTCTGCTAGGCCCCTTCGTAGGGCGCCTCGTCGATTCCAAGGGGGCGCAGTTCGTGCTGATCCCGGGCACGCTCATCACCGCGCTCGCGCTGTGGAGCATGGGGTTGTTTACCGACACCACCCCGCTCGCGCAGGTGCTCGGCACACACTTGGGCCTGAGCCTCGGGCTCGCCGGCGTGTTTACGCCCCTGTTTACCGTGTCGCTAGGATCGCTCGACACGAAGCTCGCCTCGCACGGCAGCGCCCTGATCTCAACCGCGCAGCAGGTCGCCGGCGCTGCTGGCACCGCGCTGTTTGTGACGGTCATGACGCTCGTATCGGTGCAGGCGGCGGGGTCACCCCAGGCCGTCGACCCGCACGATCTCGCCGCCGGTACCCGCGCAGCGTTCTTGCTGGGTGGCGCGGTGTCGACGATCGGATTCGTGCTGGCCTTCTTCGTGCAGGACCCTGCGCACACGAAGGATCCTGCGCCGGCCGCGAGCGCGGCTTAGGAGACTGCGTGTGAGGGCACGACGGGGCTAGCGGGCTCCTCGGTAACCCGCTGTGTGCGCGTCCGAAAATCAATTGTCAGCTTGGATCGATTCACCGACCTGACTCGCGATGTCGGGCTCGTCGCCAACAACTAGGAAAACTATTTCTGGCGGTGCGCGTTATTAGAAGCACTGTCTGCTGGCATTCAAACGGCACGAACCCGGTCATACGCACAGGCGCCAGGACATCGTGCGGCCAAAAGTGGGTGTTATCGGTCCTGATAACACCCACTTTTGGCCGCACGGCCTCTTTGCCAGAGGAGTCGATCTTTGGTGCAAGGGATGTCGGCGAAGTCTCATACGCCTGGGCTATTGCCTCAACGCTTCGACAGGTGCACTGCACGCCAGTACTTAAGAGGCATGAGCCAGGACCTATGACAGGGGTGTAAAGAACATCCAACCGGAGTTTATGGGTGTGTAGAGTGAAGAACGATGACCAGCGAGAGATGTGACTGCTTTCTTGCACATACGTGCCAGCAGACGGAACGCTCCGCGGTACCTCTGACTTGGCGGGGCTTCGTGCTCCTCGTCGCGGCTCCTTTGCTACTTGTGGCAGGCTTCGTGGTGCTCACTTCGATGGGTTGATAAGCGCTAGTCCAGCGCGCTGATCGAGCGCCGCACGACCTCGGCGAGCTGCCGCACCGCGGCCGACGGGCCGCCGGGGCCCGCGGGCGCCGCGAGAATCAGCTCGCGGGCAAACCGCGGGTCGTCGATGGGGCGCAGCACGACCCCCGCCGGGGGTGTGCTGCCCACGAGGCTCGGCACGAGCGCGACGGCCATGCCAGCCGCAATCAGGCCGAGCACGACCGAGTAGTCGTCGGTGCGAATCGCGGCGTCGACCTTGTGGCCTCCCGCCGCGAAGACCTCGTGCAACAGGTCATCGAGCGTATCGCCCGGGGTCGACCCCATGACCCAGCGTTCGCCCGCGAGATCCAGCAGCCGGTCGGCGTCGAACGACGCGTGCTTCGCGGCCGGGTGACCTTCGGGCAGCGCGAGCAGCATCGGGTCGGTGAACAGGTGCGTCGTGTGCACCTCAGCACGAAATGGCAGCTTGTACCCGCCGGCCGCGTACACGAGCGCCGCGTCGAGCGTGTGCTGGTTCACGCGGGTGACGAGCGGCGCGAGCTCCTCGAGGGTCGCATCGAGCTCGATACCGAGCTCTGTGATGCGGCTCGCGATGCCCGGCAGGAGCCTCGCCGCCGCGGTCGGAAACGTGCCAAAGCGCAGCCGGATCCGTCCAAGCTTCGCCAGATCCCTCACGTCGGTGAGAGCCCGCTCTGCGAGGCTCAAGATCTCCTCGCCGCGCTCAAGCATCAGTGTGCCCGCGGTGGTGAGGCGTGAGCCGCGGGTGCTGCGGGTGGTGAGGTCGGTGCCGACGAGCCGGTCGAGGTTGCGCAGGTGGTAGTCGACGGTGGGCTGGCTCCAGCCGAGGCGCAGCGCGGCGCGCGCCACCGACCCCTCGGCAGCGACGGCGCTGAGAGCTTGAAGCTGGCGTACGTCGATCATGGAGTATCACGGGTCCCTTCGATGCCGTTGCCCGCTCTGGGCACTTGGCTCCATACAGTCTATTACGCCCGAGAGTCGTTTCACGGGTTCCGTTCGCGCAGCATTCCGGCCACGCTGAAGGTATGTTCGATCACCACACTCACGACGGCCGCGCCGGGGTCGCCGCATCCGAGGTTGCCGCATCCGAGATCACCGCACCCCAACCCGCTGCTTCACCTGCCACCGCAGCAGCCACCGACGCGAGCCCCGCGCGCGGCGGCGAAGGCCTGGGTGCACTCGCTGGGTGTGGCCTGCAGCAGTGGCCATTGGTCGACAGGCTCTCGCCCGGGCAGCGCGGGGCGCCGTACGCCGACGCGCTGCGGCGTTTCGCCGAAAGCTCGCCACTGTCGCTCATGGTGCCGGGGCACGGCAATGATCCGGCTGGGGGCGCCGCGCACATTGCCGACCTGTTTGGTGAGCAGGTCGCGCGCATGGACGTGCCGTTGATGCTCGAGGGCATTGACCTGGGCGATGATTCACCGCTCGCCCACGCGCGTGAGCTCGCGGCCGAGGCGTGGGGCGCGTCACGCACTTGGTTTCTGACGAACGGCGCGTCGCAGGCGACGCGCACCGCCGCGATCGCGGTGCGCGGGCTGGGGGAGCGGGTGCTCATTCAGCGCAGCATGCACTCGAGCTTCACCGACGGAGTGCTGCTTGCCGGGCTGATGCCCGCGTTTGTGATGCCCGCGATCGATGCCCGCCACGGCATTGCACACGGGCTCACGCCGGCGGCCCTCGACGCCGCGCTCACGCGGGAGGCGGCAGCGGGGCGGCCCGTGACGAGCGTCTACGCCGTCTCGCCGAGTTACTTTGGGTCGACCGCAGACGTGTCAGGGCTTGCCGAGGTGGCGCACGCACACGACGCAGCCCTGATCATCGATGGGGCCTGGGGTGCGCACTTCGGCTTTCACCCTGAGCTGCCTGAGTCGCCCGTGCGCCAGGGGGCAGACCTGGTGATCTCGAGCACCCACAAGCTCGCGGGCTCGCTCACACAGTCGGCGATGCTGCACCTCGGTCACGGTCCGATCGCGGCGAGGCTCGCGCCGCTCGTTGAACGCGCGTTCTCGATGACGTCGTCGACGTCGATGAGCGGGGTGCTGATGGGGTCACTTGACCAGGCCAGGCACGCGCTCGTGACGAACGAAGCCCGCATCGGCGAGGCTGTCGCTGCCGCGCAGCAACTGCGCGAGCTGCTGCGGGCCGACCCGCGGTTTAGCGTGATCAGCGACGAATTTGGCAGCTTCGATGACATCGTCGCCACCGACCTGCTGCGCGTGCCCATCGATGTGTCGAGGCTCGGCCAGAGCGGCCACTGGGTGCGCAGCCGCATGAATCACGGCCACGGCATCTACCTCGAAATGTCGACGGCCTCGAGTGTCGTGGCGGTGATCGGCGCGCTGGCGGTCCCCGATATTGAACGTGTCATGGCGGCGCTTGGCAGCGTCGCTGACGAGGCGGCTACGCTTACGCCCGATGCGGCTGCGACCGGCGGGTTTCCGGCGCTGCCCGCGCCCGGGCGGCTGCTCGAAGAACCGCGGGTCGCCTACTTCGGCGACAGTGAGACGGTGCTGGCTGGTGAGGCGGTCGGCCGCATCTCAGCCGACACGCTCGCGGCTTACCCGCCCGGTATTCCAAACGTGTTGCCGGGTGAAGAGATCACCGCCGAGACGGTGGCCTTCTTGCAAGCGGTGGCGGCCTCGCCCACGGGTTACGTGCGCGGCGCCGTCGACCCGCTCGTCGCGCAGTTTCGAGTGGTGAAGTAGGTGTAGCGGGTGGAGCGGGCGGGGCGGGTGTCGCGCCGCACCCGCACCGCACCCGCACAACCGCAAGCGAGCACGAGCAGGTATCAAAACGACGAGTCGGTGCGATAAATACGTATTTATCGCACCGACTCGTCGTTTCGATGCCGCCTCGTCGCCGATGCGGGATCCACTGACCACCCGCTCGCCTTCTCCCAACAAAAAAGGCGCCGCCCAGACGGGCGGCGCCTTTTGAACCCGACTACCGGGCCCCCACTACTTCTTCTCGACTACTTCTTCTCGAAGAGGTTGCCGATGAGGGTTGAGCCGATGAGCACGATGGCGAGGATCACAACGCCTACGATCGAGATCGCGACCACGTCAACGGGGTGGCCTGCCGACGAGTAGGGGTTTGCCTCGGGGCCCACGTGCGCGAATGCGGGGGTGGCCACGAACACCGAAGCAAGAGCTACGGTCACGGCGGTGGCGATACGGGTGCGGATCTTCACGGATGTCTCCTCGCGAGTCTGAGCTGCCGAAAGTGGCGGGTGCCAAAATGGCGATGTCACCATCCTAGCCGGTTGCGGCGCGCGTCGCGGGCGCCCGCGCCAGGCAGCCCTAGGATCGAAGATATGGACGCTGCGCGCACACCAACGATCATCGATGAAATCGCCGAGGGCTGGGTCGACACCGTCGCCGAGCTGGCCCCAACGGTGGGCACCTACATTGGGCGCACCAGCGTGACGCTCGCTGACTACTCGCCAGAGGGCGCCGAGGCGCTCGCTGAGGCTGAGCGGCGCACGCTCGCGCAGCTTGAAGCGGCCACGCCGGTCGACGCGGTCGATGAGGTGACGCGCCAAGACCTGTCGGCTGAGCTGCGGCTGTCGCTCGCGCAGTACGAGGCGGGCGAGCACCTGCGCGACCTCAACGTGATCGCGTCACCGATGCAAGACATGCGCGACGTGTTCGACCTGATGCCTCAGGGCACTGCCGAAGATCGGGCACGCATTATCGAGCGGCTGCGCGCTCTTCCGGCCGCGGTAGCGAGCTACGAGCGCTCGCTCGCCGAGGGCGCGGCGCGCGGCATGGCGCCCGCGCTGCGGCAGGTTACCGAGGTCGCGGCCCAGGCCCGCCGCACCGCAGGCACGCCCGCGGCCCCCGGCTTCTTTGGCGCGCTCGCTGCTTGCCTCGGCGACAAAGCGGGCGCGACAGCGCACTCTGGGGCGGCCGCGGGGCGTGACGCGGCGCTCGCGCAGGACCTTGAGCTAGCGAGAAGCGCGGCAAACGAGGCAGCTGCGGCCTACGACGGGTTCGCCCGGTTTCTCGAGACCGAGATCGCGCCGCACGCGACGGCGACCGACGCGTTTGGGCGCGACCGGTACGAGCTCGCCTCAGAGGGGTTCTTGGGCGCGCGCGTCGACCTCGACGAAACCTACGAGTGGGGCCTCGACGAGCTCGCGCGCATGGTCACAGAGCAAGAGCGGGTCGCCGCCGAGATCGTGGGCGGTGGGCCCAGGCCGGGCATCGTGGCAGAAGCGATCGCGCAGCTCGACCGCGACGAGACACGCAAACTGCACGGCACCGCCGCGCTGCAGCAGTGGATGCAGCGGGTCAGCGACCGCGCGGTCGCAGAGCTCGGGGCGACGCAGTTCGAGATTCCCGACGAGATTCGCACGCTCGAGTGCATGATCGCGCCCACGCAAGAGGGCGGTATCTACTACACGGGGCCGAGCGACGACTTTGCGCGCCCGGGCCGCATGTGGTGGTCGGTGCCCGAGGGTGTCGAGACGTTCGACACCTGGCGCGAGCTAACGACCGTGTACCACGAGGGGGTGCCCGGGCATCACCTGCAGATCGGGCAGGCTGTCGTGAACCGCGGCACACTCAACGAGTGGCGTAGGCAGCTCGCGGGCACATCGGGGCACGCCGAGGGCTGGGCGCTCTACGCCGAACGGCTCATGGAGCAGCTCGGCTACCTTGACGACCCCGCCGACCGGCTGGGCATGCTCGACGGGCAGCGCATGCGGGCCGCCCGCGTGGTGCTCGACATCGGCGTGCACCTCGGCAAAGAGCGGCCCGGCGGGGGCGGCGCCTGGACGGGCGACTACGCCTTCGAATTCATGAGCCAGCACGTCAACATGGAGCCCGCGTTCGTGCGCTTCGAGGTGCTGCGCTACCTCGGCTGGGCGGGCCAGGCGCCCTCGTACAAGATCGGGCAGCGCATCTGGGAGGAACTGCGCGAGGAAGCTCGCGCGCGGGCCGAGGGATCCGGATCGAGCTTCGACGTGCGCGAATTTCACCGCAGGGCGCTCGCTCTGGGCGGAGTGCGGCTCGACACGCTGCAGCAGGCGCTGCGCGGCGGGTTGGGGGAGCGAGCATGACGCGCGACGAGCCGGGCGTAGCGGGGCCTGGGGCCGTAGTATCTGGACCCGCGGTGCCCGTGCTCGCGGCGGAGGCAGGCTGCCCCTGCGGGCGCGGTGAGTCGTATGGTGCGTGTTGCGGGCCGCTGCACGCGGGGGAGCCCGCGCCCACCGCAGAGCGGTTGATGCGGTCGCGGTACACCGCGTTCGCGCTGGGGCTGGTCGATTACCTTGAGCGCAGTTGGCACGAAACGACGAGGCCCGAGGAGCTCGAGATCGACCCCGACGTGGTGTGGCGGCGACTGCTCATCGAGCGTGTCGAAGCGGGCAGCCCGTTCGATCGTGAGGGGTTTGTGACGTTCACCGCGATCGGCCGCGGCCCCGAGGGACGCTTCGAGCAGCGCGAGCGCAGCCGCTTCGTGCGCGATGCGGCCGGGCGCTGGGTGTACGTCGACGGCGAGGCCGAGTTCGTTTAGCCGCAGCGTGCGGGAGGGAGCCCGAGAAGGCAGCCTCCCGCCGGCTAACGAATGTAGACGTCGAGGTGGTTGCCGAACGTGCCGCGGTCGTAGATTTTGCCGGGGTACCCGAACGGCGTGTCGAAGACGGCACCCTTCGGGTGGTCGCCCGCGAGCACAATGTAGCCGTCTTCGTCTGCGACGTATCCGCCCGCGTTGACGTGGCGGCCCGGGATCGCGAGGCCTGGCCCTGGCAGCACCTGCTGGCTATAGAACGTGAAGCGGTAGCCGCTCCAGTTCACGACTCCGCTGAAGAGAAACTCTTCGAGGGAGTACTCGGCAGGCGACGCCTTTGACAGCTGCGCTGCCGCGCCGATGCCGGGAGCCACGGCTGTGGCTTCCTCGACGCCGTCAATGCTCGTGTCGAGTTCCGTGATGGTGGCGTCGGTGCTCTGCAGCGTCTGCGCAGTGCGCGCGCCGGGAACACCGCCTGCGCCCCCGTCGAGGGCGAACGCCGTGGTCATCGAGAACGGCGCGAGCGCGGCGGTGCCGAGAAACACGCAGACCGTGGCCACGGCGCCCGCCGCACGTACACGAGAAGTATTAGCCACGCTGGCGCTGTACCCAGGCTTCAACGGCGTCAGCCTCACGGGGAATATCGGCCGAGAGGTTCACGCAACCGTCTGCGGTGACGACGATGTCGTCCTCAATGCGCACACCGATGCCGCGGTACTCGGCCGGCACGGTGAGGTCGTCGGGCTGGAAGTAGAGACCGGGCTCGATGGTAAACACCATGCCCTCCTCGAGCTTGCCGTCGAGGTACATGTCGCGCCGCGCCTGCGCGCAGTCGTGCACGTCCATGCCGAGGTGGTGGCTTGTACCGTGCACCATGTAGCGACGGTAGTACGCAGTGCCGTCGTCCTCGGGCAGAAACCCCCACTCGCGGGTCTTGCGTTCGATCACGGCCATGGCCGCGTCGTGCACGTCGCCAAAACGAATGCCCGGGCGCACGATCGCGCGCGCCGCGTCTGCGGCCTCGAGCACTGCCTCGTAGACCCGACGCTGCACGTCAGAGAAGGTGCCCGAGACGGGAATCGTGCGCGTGATGTCGGCCGTGTAGAGGCTGTCGAGCTCGACGCCCGCGTCGAGCAGCAGCAGGTCGCCGTCGAGTACGGGACCGTTGTTCGTGATCCAGTGCAGCGTGCACGCGTGAGGGCCAGAGGCCGCGATCGTTTCGTAGCCGACGGTGTTGCCGTCGAGGCGTGCGCGCTGGTTGAAGACACCCTCGACGATGCGCTCACCGCGTGGGTGCGCACTCGCCTGCGGCAGCGCCGCGAGCACCTCATCAAAACCCTTAGCCGTGGCGTCAACGGCGGCCTGCATCTCGGCGAGCTCGTAGGAATCCTTCACGAGGCGCAGTTCAGACGTGGCTCGTGCGAGCTGCGCGTCAGCGAGAGTACGGTCGCCCTCCTGGGCGGCGAAGTCAGCGAGCGGGGCGGTACGCACACCGAGCGCGGCAGCGACCTGCACGAGAGACGGGCGCGCGCCGATCCAAAACTCGCCGATCTCGGGGTTCGCGAAGAACTCGTCGCTGTCGCGGCCCGCACGCTCACGGAAGTAGAGGGTGGCCTCGTGCGTGGCGGCCGACGCGCCGGGAGCGGCCGGGTCGAGCACCAGGATCGCGCCGGGCTCGGAGTCTGCGCCCCAACCGGTGAGATGCGCGAACGCGCTGTGCGCACGGTACTGGTAGAACGTGTCGTTGGAGCGCTGCTTCATAGCACCGGCTTCAATGACAAGCCGCTCACCGACAAACTGCGCACCGAGAGCGGCGCGACGCTCGGCCGCAAAAGGAGCCGCGGCCAAGAGGTTCGGCGTGACCTCGGGGCGGTCCGCCCAGTGCTGTGAAATGTACGAGGTAAACACGTCGCTTTGCGGCGTCGTGCTGCGGTTGGTGTTGTCAATCTCCACCTCGTGGGTGGTCTGCGCGCTCTCGGTCATGCCTGCCATTGTCTCACCCCGGCCTGGGCGTGACGATAGAGCGGCATAGCGAGTGTCGCCCCTCGTCATACAATGGCAAGATGGCGCATCTTTTGGCAGGCGTTGGCTTCGACCTGCACACGCACTCAGCGTTTTCAGACGGCACGACGTCTCCGACCGAGATCGCAGCCGAAGCAGAGGCGGTGGGGCTCGCGGGCTTTGCGCTCACCGACCATGACACGATCACGGGGTGGGAGGAGGCCAGGGCAGCCGCTGCCGCCCACGGGGTCTCGTTTGTGCCAGGCATCGAAATCACGACGAAGCACAATGGTGCTTCGCGGCACCTGCTCGGCTACGGCATCGACCCTGCGCACGGTGAACTGTTCGCCGCGCTGGGAGAGGTGCAAGTGGCCAGGCTCACCAGGCTCAAAGAAATGGTGCGGCGGGTGGCCGTGGATTATGCCATCACACTCGAAGACGTCGTGGGGGCGGGCGATGTTGCAACGGTCGGCCGACCGCACATCGCCGACGCGCTGGTAGCGAAGGGGTACTTCGCAGACAGGTCGACCGCGTTCGAAGAAATACTGCACCCGCGCTCACCGTACTACTTGGGCACGCTCGCGATCGACACGCGTGAAGCGATCAGGCTCGTCACTGAAGCGGGCGGCGTCTCGGTGCTCGCCCACCCCGCCGCATTTCGGCAGCGCGCAGCGATCGCTACCACCGACATTGCCGAGCTTGCGGCGTCGGGGCTATGGGGCATTGAAACTGATCACCCCGAGAACCGGGCCGACTGGATGCCGCCGATTGTCGAAGCCGCGGCGCGGTTGGGCCTTGAAACAACGGGGTCAAGTGACTATCACGGGGCGGGTAAGCCCAACCGCTTGGGGGCGCACCGCACCCAAGCAGCAGTGGTCGCCAGGCTGCGTGAGCGCGTCACCAACCCGCAGTAATTCCGCCGGCCCAGGCACCCGGCGCGATGAAACATTCCGTAGTTGCGCGGGCGTGGATTCTGCGATCGACTCCGTCGCCGCAGAATGACTGGGTGGGGTGTCGCCGCAGAATGACGGGGTGGTGCCTGCCACCCCGTCACATCGCGGCTACTCTGCGGCTGCTTCGGCCGACGGTGTCGACTGCGCCGACTCGCCAGCAGCGGCGCCGCCCGTGGTGCGACGGCGGCGACGGCGACGCGTGCCCGAAGCACCCTCGCTCGTGGTGTCCTTAGCGGCGTGCTTGAGGGCGCCGTCGAGCGAAGCCCCCGGCTCACCCCCGCCCGCGAGGTCGTGACCGTGCTGCTCGTGACCGTGGGGCTCGTGGCGGCCACGGCCCTGCGGGTTGGCGCTGCGGGTGCGGCGGCGCGTGCGTGTGCGGCCCTCGCCCGAGCGCTCACCGGCGCCAGCGCTACCCGCGCCATCACTGGCAGCGCCACCGCCGCTACGCGCACCAGCGCGGCGTGCGGGTGCGCTCTCCTTCACGGGAGTGGCCTTGAGGCGGCCCTTTGATCCCTCGGGAATGTTCAGGTCAGTGAACAGGTGGGGGGACGACGAGTAGGTCTCGACAGGCTCGGGCACACCAAAGTCGAGCGCCTTGTTGATGAGCGCCCACTTGTGCATGTCTTCCCAGTCGACGAACGTGACCGCGATGCCGGTGCGACCGGCGCGGCCGGTACGCCCCACGCGGTGCAGGTACGTCTTCTCATCCTCGGGCACCGTGTGGTTGATCACGTGTGTCACATCGTCAACGTCGATGCCGCGCGCGGCGACGTCGGTCGCGATGAGAATCTCCTTCTTGCCCGCTTTAAATGCGGCCATGGCACGCTCGCGCTGATCCTGATTGAGATCGCCGTGCACCCCGGCCGTGCTGAAGCCGCGGTCGGTGAGCTCCTCTTGCAGCTTGGCAGCGGCGCGCTTGGTGCGCATGAAGATGACGGTCTTGCCGCGACCCTCGGCCTGCAGAATGCGGCCGATCACCTCGTCTTTGTCGAGCGAGTGCGCACGGTAGATGATGTGCTCAATGTTCGCCTGCGCGAGCCCCTCGTCGGGGTCAGACGCGCGAATGTGCACGGGGTTTGACATGAAGCGGCGCGCGAGCGTGACGATCGTGCCCGGCATGGTTGCCGAGAACAGCATCGTGTGGCGCACCGCCGGCACCTTCGAGAACAGCTTCTCGATGTCGGGCAGAAAGCCCAGATCGAGCATCTTGTCGGCCTCGTCGAGCACCATCTCGCGCACCTTCGACAGGTTGAGCAAGCGCTGGCTTGACAGGTCGAGCAGGCGGCCGGGCGTGCCCACGACGATCTGCGCGCCAGCCTTCAGCTGCTCGATCTGGCCCTCGTACGCCTTACCGCCGTAGATCGGCACGACGGTCGCCCCGCGCCCGGCAGCCGCCAGCTCGAGGTCTTCGTATACCTGCACGGCGAGCTCGCGGGTGGGCACCACGATGAGCGCCTGTACGCCGGGCTCGGGGTTTGCGCCAATGCGCTGCAGCACGGGCAGACCAAAGCCAAAGGTCTTGCCGGTGCCGGTTTTGGCCTGGCCAATAATGTCTTGCCCCGAGATCGCGAGCGGAATCGTCTGCTCTTGAATGGGAAAAGCTTCGGTGATGCCCTTGGTAGCTAGCTGGTCGACCATGTCTTGGTCAACGCCGAGTTCGAGAAATGTCGTCACGTGTGCGTCCTTGTCGGTGTGCGGTGCTGCGCACGCAGTGTTCAAAGGCGCAGCGGCGGGGGCTCCTGCGGCACCCGCGGTGAATACGTACCCGGCCAGTCTATTCCAGTAAGCGTGCGCACCGGGGCTAAACTGGCGGGGTGTTTGAATGGATTCGAGGCCTGCGCAGGCAGTCAGCCCCCGCCCGCAAGCTGCGTTCACGCGGCGACTCAGCTGACGCTGAGCGCGTAGAACTTGCCGAGTTTGCGCCCGGGATCCTGCCGTTTCTGGGGCTCACCTCGTACCTGCAGCTCGAGCTGTATGAGGCCGCGACCCGCGCCGTCTCGGGGGCGCCCACGCTGCAGGCCAAGAACGTGCTCGCCCATGTCGCGGGCCAAACCCTCGATAAGCACCAGCGCCTCACTCAAGAAATAAGGGACCGCGGCCACGAACCGCACACGCTCATGTCGCCCTACGCCGGCGTGATCGACGCGTACGTCGAGCGCATCGAGACGACCGACTGGCACCAGCACGTGCTGTCGCTGTACCTGGTGGGGGGACTGTTTGACGACTTCTTCGCGAGCCTAGCGCGAGGCCTTAAAGACGGCTTTCGCTCTGACGCGATCTCGATTTTGCAGAGCGAGACGGGCCGCGGCGAGCTGAAAGAGCTGCTCGAGGGCGAGCTCGCGGCAGACGATGCGCTCGGCAGCTGGCTCGCGGTGTGGGGCAGGCGACTCGTGGGCGACACGCTGCTCATGTCGCGCGCGGTGCTCACGCTCAGCGAGCGCCGTGACTTTGACGCGAGCGAGGTGGAGCCCGTGTTCACCGAGCTTATTGCCGATCACATTCGCCGCATGGACGCGCTCGGCCTCACGGCCTAGCCGCTGGCCCACGCAATGCGCAAACCGTTACTCACTCAAGCGAACACGCCCCACTGCGACTACTTCGAGCGCGGGGTATGCCGTTCGTGTGTGCTCATCGAGACGCCCTACGAGCGGCAGCTCGCCGAGAAAGAAGCCCGCTGCAAGAGTCTGCTCGCCTCGGTGCCCGAGGCCGCCTGGCTCGAACCCGTCGAGGGCGGAGTCACCGGCTTTCGTAATAAGGCGAAGCTCGTAGTGGGGGGTGTGCCCGGCGACATCACGCTCGGTATTCTCGGGCCCGATCAACGCGGCGTCGACCTGCGCGAGTGCCTCATCCAGTCGCCCGAGATTCACGCTGTGATCCCCGCGATCGCGCGGCTGCTCGAAGAGTCGAACCTTGCGCCCTACGATGTGCCAGCGCGCCGCGGGGAGCTCAAATTTGTGCACGTCACCTCGTCACCGGCCGGCCGCCTCATGCTGCGCTTCGTGGTGCGCAGCGCGCACGCTGCCGACCGGCTCACCCAGCTGAAGCCGCGGCTTACCCAGCTGGTGCCCGGCATCGAGGCCGCCTCAATCAACCTGCTGCCCGAGCACAAGGCGGTGCTCGAGGGCGACGAAGAGCGGCCACTCATCGGATCCTCGCTCACCATGCAGCTCGGGCCAATCGCGCTGCACCTGCTGCCACGCAGCTTCTTCCAAACGAACACCGCCGTCGCGCGGGCGCTCTACGCCCAGGCCGCCGAGTGGGTCGCGGCAGCTGGGCCCGCCTCCCTCTGGGATCTCTACTGCGGCGTCGGTGGCTTCGCGCTGCACTGCGCACCGTCCGTGGGTTCCGGATCCGGATCGAACGGTGAGGCCTTGGCCCCGGGCCCGCAGGTGACGGGCGTCGAAATTAGCGAGGCAGCGATCGATTCGGCCGTGCGCAGCGCGCGCGAGGCGGGGCTGGCCGCGCACTTCATCGCGGCAGACGCGACCGCGTTTGCGCTTGGAGCGCGCGAGGTGCCCGAGATGGTCATCGTGAACCCGCCGCGCCGCGGCATTGGGGCGGAGCTTGCCGGGTGGCTCGAAGCGTCGGGCATTGAACGCGTGATTTACTCGAGCTGCAACCCCGAGTCGCTCGCGCGTGACCTCGCCGCCATGCCTGGTTTCAGGGTGCAAAGCGCGCGGGTGTTTGACATGTTTCCGCACACGAAACACCTCGAGGTGATGGTGCTGCTCGAACGTAGGTAGCTCACAGCGCACGAAAAGTGCGAAGATGAACCGGTGAACATCGTATTGGGAGTGACCGGCGGCATTGCCGCGTACAAGGCCGTGCTGCTCGCCCGGCTGCTCGTGGAGGCGGGGCACGACGTGCACGTCATACCGACCGATGACGCGCTCAGGTTTGTGGGCAAGCCGACATGGGAGGCGATTAGTCGCCACCCGGTCACCACCTCGGTGCACGAGGATGTCGCGTCGGTGCGGCACGTCGCGCTCGGGCAGGGCGCCGACCTCGTGATCGTGGCTCCCGCGACGGCGAACACGATCGCGCGCATGACCGCGGGGCTCGCCGACGACCTGCTGGGAACGACACTGCTGGCGACGCGCGCGCCGGTGCTCATCGCGCCGGCGATGCACACCGAAATGTGGGAGCACCCCGCCACCCAAGACAACATGGCGATTCTGCGTGCGCGCGGCGTGCACGTGGTGGGCCCCGAGAGCGGCCGGCTGACCGGTGACGACTCCGGTGCGGGCCGCATGAGCGAGCCCGACCAGATCGCGGCGCGCGCGCACGAGCTGCTGAGTGGTGGTGCTGGCGCTCGTGCGGGTGCTGGTGCTGCTGGCGGTGGTGCTGCTGAAGCAGACAGCGCCTACGGCGGTGTCGCGGCGGCGGGTGGGCTCGATCCGGAGCTTGACGATGGGTTCGCAGCCGGAGCAACGACCGCGCTTGGCGCGCTCGATGCCGATATTGATATTGATGCTGATGCTGAAGGCGACGATGCGGCGGTCGCGCCTGGGCTCGCTCCGGGGGCTGCTTCGGCTGCCCCGTGGTTTGCGCAGGAGGAGGGGGACCCCGTGCCTGCGCAGGATCTCGCGGGGCTGCGCATGCTGGTGACGGCGGGCGGTACACGCGAGCCGATCGACCCCGTACGGTACCTGGGTAACCGGTCGAGCGGCAGGCAGGGGGCGGCGGTCGCCGCGGCGGCGGCGCTGCGTGGAGCGAAGGTCGTGCTGCTCGCAGCCAACATTGATGAGGCCGTGCTGGCGCCGGTGCGCGAGTTGGCGGGCGTGCGCGTGGTGCCCGTGGGCACCGCGGCAGAACTCGCCGATGCGGCGCAGGCGGCGGCGCTGGGCGCCCAGGCCGTGGTCATGGCGGCAGCGGTGGCCGACTACCGCGTAGCGAACCGGTCAGAGCAGAAGATACGCAAAGAGGACTCGCCCGGCGAAGCCCCCACGATCTCGCTCGTCGAAAACCCCGACATTCTCGTGGGGCTGGTGCGCGAGCGGGTGGCCGACCAGATTATCGTCGGGTTCGCGGCAGAAACCGTCGAGAGTGAAGAGGAGCTGCTCGAGCGGGGGCTGCGCAAGCTGGCCCGCAAGGGCGTCGACCTGCTCGCGGTGAATGCTGTGGGATGGGACGCGGGCTTCGAGTCGGCCGACAACACGCTCATGGTGCTCGATGCCGACGGTCACGTGGTGACCAGGTCGTCGGGGAGTAAGCGCCGCGTGGCAGACAGGCTACTCGACGCGGTGCGCGAGGAGCTGCGCGACTTTTAGCGGGTGCTGCGGATAGACCGTTTTGGCGGGTGCTGTGGAAAGGCCGTTTTGGCGGGTGCTGTGACGAGGCTGTTTTGGCGGGTGCTGCGACGAGACGGCATCGAAATGACGAGACGGCATGGAAAATGCGTTATTTCCATGCCGTCTCGTCATTTCGATGCAGAGTCGTGGGGAGAGCTCTACTAGCTGATGAAGCCGACCTTGCGGGCGGTCTCGCCGCCGAGCTCCACGTATGCGATCGAGCGGGTAGCCACGAGGTACTGGTTACCCTTCTCTGAGGTCAGCGACACGAGCGGGGCGTCGTTCGTGATGGCAGCTTCGATGAGCTCGCGCACATCGGCGGCCGCCTGCTCGGTCTCGAAGGTGAGCTCACGGGGGGAATCCTTGATGCCGATGCGAACTTCCACGGTGCCTCCTTGAGTGCGGTGGCGAGATGCCACGGGTGCCCGGCTGAGCCTGGGCGTGAATACCTGTCTCGAGTCTAGGGCCCGAGCCGTGTCTGGCGCTGCAGCAGTGCGGCTCGTTCGCCGTGAGCGCAGCGCGAAACGGCGATGTCGTACGTCACAAGTAGGCTGTGGCCATGATCGAATTCGATGATTCGCAGCGGCTGGTGCTCGCGCTCAATACGGCGCTGCACGCGAGTGTGCTGGGGGCGCCCGGTACGGGCAAGACTGCCACGCTCGTCGAGAGCCACGTGCGAGCGCTCGAAGAGCCGGGGTGGAGCGAAGAGGATGTGCTTTCACTCGCCCCCAACCGCCTCAGCGCTACGACGCTGCGGCAGCAGATCGAGGCGCGCGCGAGCCGGGCGATGGGGGGCACCGCCGCGCGCACGGCGACGTCGCTCGCGTTCTCGATTCTTGCGCGCGGCGCGGCACTACGCGGGGAAGACGCCCCGCGGCTACTCACAGGCACAGTGCAAGACGAAGCGATTGCGCAGCTGCTCGAGAGCGCCGGGAGTGGGGCCGCAGCCGAAGCCGCTGGGCTCACCAGTCTGGCCGCGTTCCCACCAGAGGTGCTCATGAGCCCGGCATTTCGCGGTGAGCTGCGCGAGCTGTGGCGCGTGAGCGACGACTACGGGCGGGGCCGCAAAGGGCTCGCCGAAGAGGTGTTGGCGGCGGCGGAGGTTGGCGGGCGCGAGGCTCACTCAATGGCACCAGACGCGGGGCTTGCTGAGCGCTGGGCGGCCGGGCTCGAAGTGATCGATGCCGTAGCTACGAAGCTTGCGGTCGAACGGCCGGGGGAGCTGACCTCGAGTGGGTTGCTGCGCGCCGCGGCCGAGCTGGTGGCGGCCGAGGGAGGAGTGCACGAGGGCGCGCGCATGCGGCTACCGAAATTGATCTTGGTCGACGACGCCCAAGAAGTGGGAGAGGGGGCGCTCGCGTTGATCGCCGCCTGTGCCGCGCGCGGCAGCACGGTGTGGGCGTTTGGCGACCCCGACGTGTCGACGGCGGCGTTTCAGGGTGAAGCGAGCGACCTTGCCGTGCACCCCGAGCGCGAGCTGGTGCGCCGCGGCGGCCGCACGGCCGCGCGTGAGCGAGAACAACGCGTGGTGCTCGCGGTCTCCCACCGACAGACCGGTGACCTGCGCGAGTTCGTACAGAGCCTGAGCCGCCGGGTGGGCGCGCGGGGAGCGGGCGGTCAGCGTGAGGCGGGTCCGGCACAGCCCGCAGCGCCCGCCGCAGGTGCAGTGCCCGCCGCAGGTGCAGTGCCGGCCGCAGGTGCAGTGGCGGCCGCAGGTGCAGCGCCTGCCGTGCCCACAGAACCCGCAGCGCCTGCCGTGCCCACAGATCCCGTAGCGCCCACTGGCGCACGCACGCCCGCACTGCAGTTTACGCTCGCCGAATCTGTCACCGAACAGTTGGGCGTCGTCGCGTACCAGCTGCGATCGAGGCGACTGGGGCTGGGAGGCGGTGTGCCGCTCGACTGGGGCGACATGGCGGTGCTCTGCCGCAGCCGTGCCGACGCCGTGCGAACCTCACGTGCGCTTGCCCTGCACCAGGTGCCCACGACGCTGGCGGCGGGAGGCATCGTGCTGCGCGACCACCAGCTGGTGCGAGACCTCGTGGCGCTGCTGCGTCACGCGCTGGGCTACGAACAGCTCGGCGCCGCGAACGTGCTCGACATCGTGGGCGGCCCGATCGGGGGGCTCGACCCTGTGGCGCGGCGACGCCTGCGACGGGAGCTGTTGATCAGCGAACGGCGGGCGGCGGCAGACGCTGGGCGTGATCCGGCGCCGATTGAAGAGCGGGTGTTTGCGGCGTTCGAGCAGCCGGGGCCCGAACCCGTTGTCGACAGTGCGGGTGGTCGGGCCCTGCGCAAGGTGGGGCTCGTGGCCGCGGCTGGCACGAAGGTGCGCGCCGCGGGCGGCACCGCGCGTGAGACACTGTGGGCCGTGTGGGAGCGTACGAAGCTCGACGCAAAGCTGCAGCGCGAGGCGCTCGACGGTCGGCCCGCGCGCGCTGCAGAGGCAAACCGGGCGCTCGATGCGGTAATGGGACTGTTTTTTGCGCTGCAGCGGCACGAGGAGAACGACAGCGCGCAGCCGATCGCGCAATTGCTCACCGACCTCATGGAGAACACGCTCCCCGAGGATTCACTAGCGCGACAGTCTGACCGGCAGTTGGTAACGGTGACGACACCGCAGGGTGCGATCGGGCGAGAGTTCGCCCAGGTTGCCGTGCTCGGACTGCAAGATGGCAGCTGGCCCAATTTGCGCGCGCGCGGCATGCTGCTGGGAGCCACAGCGCTCGAGCGGTGGTTGCGGGGCGGGGCGGCGGCGACACCGTCGCGCCGAGACACGATTCATGACGAGCTACGGCTCATGATTTTGAGCTGTTCGCGCGCGAGCGAAGACCTGCTTGTCGTCGCGGTGGCAGACGAAGAGCAGCACCCGTCGGCGTTCCTCAGGTTCGGTGACGCTGCTCGCTGTGAGGGGCTACCGAGCTCACGGTTGACGCTGCGCGGGGCGACCGCCGAGATGCGGCGCAGGCTCGTACAGCAGCCCACAGACGAGACTGCGGGGCGCACGCTCGCGGCGCTCGCGCGCGAAGACCTGCCAGGCGCCCACCCCGGCACCTGGTACGGTGTGCGCGGCCCGAGCACGCGAAGGCCGCTCATCGATCTCGACGCAGACCCTGAGGCGACGGTGCCGGTGAGTCCGTCGCAGCTCGAACGTGCCGAGGAGTGCCCGCTCAGCTGGGCGATTGCGGTGCTCGGCGGCGGCAGTAGCAACCTGCAAGCGAACATCGGCACGCTGGTGCACCACGCGTTTGAGACTGTGAGCGAGCCAGATTCGGCAAAGCTGCTGGCCGCCGTGCTCTCACAGTGGTCAAAGCTGCAGTTCGACACCGACTGGCAGTCTGAGCGCTCTGAGCGCACCGCGCAGGCGATGGTTGATGGGCTCGCCGGGTACCTGCGCGAGTTCGAAGCGTCAGACCGCGAGCTGCTCGGGCAAGAAGCAAGGTTTCAGGCCACGATTGAGCGCGCGCTGCTGCGTGGCACGGCCGACCGGCTCGAGGGGCGCACCCTGCCCGATGGTCGGCTCGAGGTGACCGTGCTCGACCTGAAAACCGGGCGCAACGTGCCTTCTGCGGGCGAAACGGCTGAGCATGCGCAGCTGCAGGCCTACCAATTAGGGGTGGCGCTGGGGTCGTTCGTGCTCGACGCTGAAGTGGCGGCCGGGGGAGCGGTGTCAGAAGGGGCGGCGGCCGGGGGAGCGGTGTCAGAAGGGGCGGCGGCCGGGGGAGTAGCGACGCACGAGCTAGCTACTAGCTCCGAGCCAGAAGTCGTGACCGGGGGTGCCAGGCTGCTGTATGTGCACCCAGACGCGACGAAGAAAAACGTGTTTGTCGAACGCGCGCAAGCGCCCATCAGCGAAGAAATGAAGGAGGCGTTTATGCAGCGTGTAGCCTCGGCTGCCCGAGTTATGGCGGCCGGCGAGTTTATTGCCCGTGTCGATCACCACTGCTCTGACCAGTACAAACCCGGCGACTGCCAGATTCACATTATTCCGGCGGTGAGCCGAGCATGAGCGCGTACGCCTCAAACGAGCCGCCCGCGGGTGCCGTGGGTGCTGCTGGCGCTGCTGGCGCCACCGCGACCGTGGTGTTTTCGGCGGCCCGCATTGCCGAGCTGCTCACCGTGCCGCCGGCCACCCCGCTCACACCCACCACCGAGCAGCAGGCCGTGATCGAGCACCCGGTGGAAGGCACCGCGCTCGTGGTGGCTGGGGCTGGCAGCGGCAAAACCGAGACGATGGCCAACCGTGTGGTGTGGCTCGTCGCTAATGGCATCGTCGCCCCCGACCAAGTGCTCGGGCTCACGTTTACACGCAAAGCGGCGGGTGAGCTGCGCGAGCGTATCGCGGGCAGGCTCGCGACCTTCGCCGAGCGGCTCGTCGATGCGGCCGAGCGCGGGATGCTCACTGAGCTCGAGCAAGCGCGTGCGACCGAAGTGTGCGAGCTGCTCGCCGACGGGCTCGAACTGCCCGACGTGAGCACCTATAACGCGTTTGCCGCGGCCGTGCTGCAAGAGTTCGGTGTCGCGGCGGGCGTGGCCCCCGGCGCCGCGATCATCGACGAATCAACCGCGTGGGGGCTCGCCCGCGAAGTAGTAGTGGCGAGCCGTGACCCCGAGCTTGTGGCGAGCGAACTGAGCCTGCCCAAGCTCATCGACAATATGCTCAAACTCGACCACGCCGTCTCAGACAACCTCACATCGTTTGACAGGGTCGACCAGGTCATCGCCGAGTTCGCTCGGGTAGAGCAGCTGCCCTACAACGAAAAGGCGCGGCAGACCGGCGCGGTGGGCAAAGTGTATGCGCCCGTGCGCGACGCGCTCAAAGCGCTCGAAGAGACCCCGCTGATTACACGGCTTGCCCGCGCCTACGCCGAGCAAAAGCAGGCGCGCGGCCTGCTCGAGTTCTCAGACCAGCTTGCCCTCGCCACGCGCGTCATCGAGAAGTCTGCCGAGGCTGTGCAGGCGATACGCCGCCGCTACCGCACGGTGCTGCTCGACGAAGTGCAAGACACGTCAGTCGGGCAGACACGTTTTCTGTCGCGCATCTTTGCGGGCATGGCCGTGATGGCGGTGGGCGACCCACACCAGTCAATCTACGGCTGGCGCGGCGCATCAGCCGAAGGGCTCACATCGTTTCACCAAGACTTTGGTGGCCGGGGGGTGCCACAGGCAACGCTGTCGCTCTCGACGAGCTGGCGCAATCCCGTGAGCGTGCTGGCCGCCGCCAACATCATCTCGGCGCCGCTCGCGGCAGAATCGGCGATCGACGTGCCGCGGCTTGCCCCCCGCCCGGGGGCCGCCATAGGCAGCGTGGAGTGGCGGTTCCCCGAAACCGTGCACGAGGAGCGGCTCGCCCTCGCCGAGTGGATGCGCGATGCCCGCGCCGCGTTTCAGGCCGAGCACGGCAAATCACCCACCGCGGCCGTCGTGTTTCGCAACCGCAAACACATGGCCCCGGTCGCTGCCGCGCTCACCGAGGCCGGTGTGCCCAATCGCATCGTCGGGCTGGGCGGTCTCCTCACAACCCCCGAGGTCACCGACGTCGTGAGTGTGCTGCGGGCAGTCTGGTACGCCGACGCGTCGAGCGAGCTCATTCGGCTACTCACCGGCCCGAGGTTTCGGGTGGGGGCGGCCGATATCGCGGGGCTGCGTGCTGCGGCACGCTGGTTCGGTGACCGCGACGTCACCCAGCAGCAGCTGAACGAGCGCGACCGCGCGGCCGACAGCGTGCTCCCTGATCCGGATCGTGCGTTCACCCTCATCGACGCGCTTGACCAGCTCGCGCGCATGAAGCCCACGCGGCATCGCGCATTCGAGGGCGTGAGCGACACCGGCCTCGAGCGCATGCGGGAGGCCGGGCTGATGCTCGCCGAGCTGCGTCTCGGCGTGGGGGGCAGCATCACCGAGCTGATCAGCGAGACCGTGTACGCGCTGCAGCTCGACATTGAGCTTGATGCGAACGAGGCTCGCGAGACCTCGGGCACCTCGGCCGCCCACGCCAATATTGATTCGTTTGTGCAGCTCGTTGACCAGTTCCTATCGATCGACGGGGCGGCGACGCTCGCGTCGCTGCTCGAGTGGCTCGAGCGGGCCACCGAGGCAGACGAGGTAGCGGAACATGTCGCGGCCCCGTCGCCCGACACGGTGCACCTCATCACAGCGCACGGTTCGAAGGGGCTCGAGTGGGATCTGGTGGCCGTGCCGCGGCTCGTTGCCGGTGAGTTTCCGGGGTCATCGAAGAGCGGGGCGGGTTGGCTGCGCACCGGGCAACTGCCCGATGAGCTTCGCGGTGACGCGGCCGCGCGCCCCGAACTGAACTGGCGCATCTGCGAGACACAGCAAGAGCTTAAGGAGCGCATGGCCGAGTACTCGCAGGCGCTCAAGGACCGGCACGCGCAAGAAGAACGCCGGCTGGCCTACGTCGCGGTGACGCGCGCCGCTTCTCGACTGCTGGTAACCGGATCATTCTGGGGTGGGCAGACCCGCGCTCGCGTGCCTTCTGACTTCTTGACCGAGCTACAAGACGAGAAGTCGACCGAAATGCAGGGCAACGCGCTCATCGAAGGGCTGCCCGAGGCGACCGTATATGAGACCGATCCGAGCGAACAAGACGAGCTGACGCTCACTTGGCCGCTCGATCCGCTCGGAAAGCGGGGAGCGGCGGTGTTGGCAGCAGCCGATGTCGTGAGCGCGCTGCTCGCGGCTGATCCGGCTGATCAGGGAGAGCCGGGAGAGCCTGGAGAGCCTGGGGAGTCGGGTACGGCGCGCGACGCAGGCCCAGCCATCGACCCGACCGTGCGATTGCTGCTTGCAGAGCGGCGCGCGCAACAGACGCACACCGAAACTCCGCTCGCCACGCGCATCACGGCGTCGACGTTTCACGACTTCATCGACGATCCGGTGCTTGCAGAGCGAACGAGACTGCGCCCCGTGCCGCAGCGACCGTACCGGCGCACGCGCGTGGGCAACCTGTTTCACGAGTGGGTGGAGCGCCGGGCGACGACCGCGCGTGGCACCGCGCTCACCCTCGCCGGTTTCGAACCGGCAGGCGCGCTGGCGCTCGAAACCGAGACATCTGACGCGAGAGCAGCCGCAGCCGCAGGGTTTGATGCAGCAGCGTTTGATGCGGCAGGGGTCGATGCCGCAGCGCTTGATGCAGCAGGGGTCGATGCCGCATTCGCGCATGAAACAGCCGAAGACCTGGGGCAAGACGCGGCAGCGCTGCAGCCGCTGATCGACCAGTTTGA
This sequence comes from Leucobacter faecis, assembly GCF_054456635.2. Classification (NCBI taxonomy): domain Bacteria; kingdom Bacillati; phylum Actinomycetota; class Actinomycetes; order Micrococcales; family Microbacteriaceae; genus Leucobacter; species Leucobacter faecis. The sequence continues at coordinate 35,459 of NZ_JBTJEP020000002.1, read as the reverse complement.
ACGCTCACGCTGGGCGTCACGCCAACCCATTTCGGTTGAGCAAGAAGTAGTGTTGCCGTTTGCCGGCCGCTCGCTCGTGTGCAAACTCGACGCCGTGTTCGAGGAAGTGGGAGACGACGGCGCGTCTCGGTTCGAGTTGGTCGACTGGAAGTCAGGGCGGGCTCCGGCCACCGCCGCCGAGCGCGAGACCCGGTTCTTTCAGCTCGACCTCTACCGCCACGCCTACGCACAGTGGGCGGGGGTACCGCCCGAACGCATCGACGTCACCCTGTTTTATGTGGCCGAGGGGGTGGAACTACGCGGCGACACCCCGCGCAGCCTCGCCGAGCTTGAAGGGCTGTGGCTCGAAGCTGCCGAGCGGCGCTTCGAAGATCGAGGTTAGCGCGCCTCGCCCCCCGGCCCGCCTGCAGAGCTCGGGCCGGGGCTTCCCGGTTCAATCAGATCGGTGTGAAACACGTCGGTTACCTGGTCGTCGGGGTTGAGCTCAGCGGAGGGGAACTTGCCTGCGGCGTCGCTGTTGGCCTCGGAAGTACGAGCAGCCTCGCTCGTACCCTCGTCGCCAGACGCCCCGGTACCTACTTCACCGGTACCTGCCTCACCGGTACCTGCCTCACCGGTACCTGCTTCACCAGCGCCGGTACCAGCGCTTGCCGCGTCGGCTTCTGCTGCCGTCAGGGGCTCGACGAACTCGGTGTCTTCACCAAACATGCGGTCTTCGTCGAGCGCCTCGTAGGCAGCGGTGTCAGACAGAAAGTCAACCACCTCGGGGGTCTCGCTGAGAATCTGTTCGGCCTCGGCCGCAGACAGGGGCGAGCGGTCGCGTGCCTTCGCGAGGGCAGAGGTGAGGGTGTGGCCACCGTTCACGAGTCGATCGAGCATCGCCACAGCATCGTCCACGATGTCTTGATCGTGGCTGTCGACGCCCTGCAGCAGCCACCGGGCCACCTCGAGCTCGTGGTACAGCGCCACGCGCGAGCGCAACTTCGCGAGCACACCCGGGTTGTGGAGGTCGGCGTAGCGCTCGAGTACCGCGTCCAGCACCTCAGCGCTCGCCCCAAGTAGCCACGTGAAGTCGAGCGCGGGGTCATCAACAGCAAGCCCCGACCAGCCCAGCACACCGGTGACGCGGTCATCATCGATGCGCAGCTGGCTCTCGTTGAGTGTGCCGTGCACCATTGAGGGGGCAAAGTCCCACAGCGCCGCATCTTCGACAACGCTCAGCCAGCGCCTGCGCACCACCTCTGGCACGAGTCGAGTTTGCTCGGCGCGGTCAATGACGCGCGTCGCTGCAAGCCTGGCATCGTTTGCCGAGTTGATGGCGAGGCCGCCGTGCTGTGCAACGCTCACGGGCAGCGAATGAATCGAAGCGATTGTGTGAGCGATCGATTCGATGAGCAACGAATCCGCCTGCAGGTCGGAGGCCTCGAATGAGCCGCCAGCGAGATGCGAGGTAACGACCGCGCGGGTTTGGCCCGCCCGCGTCATTCCCTGAGGTTCGGGCACAGCAAAGGGCAACTGAGACCTGGGCCCCTCGGTGAGCGCGGCGAGGCCGAGCAGCTCTCCACGCTGCAGCGCCTCGGCCGACTGGGTGCGCGGCACTCGCACGAGCAGCTCGGCGTCCTCGCTCACGATGACCGCTTCAACGAAGTCAGGGTTGGGTTCGAGCGCCCGGGCGCCGAATACCGTGAGGTCTGGCACCGCGGAGGTGGCGAGCGCGGCTAAAGTGAGAGGGATGCTGGCCATATAGACAGCGTATGCATCAGCGGGCACGGCAGGGTCGCGCCACGCGCAAGGAGGAGAATCGATGGACCAGGCAGTACCACCGCTCGCGCAGGGAACCTTTGACCGAGACGCCCCCTCGAGACTGAGCGACGACCTACTAGCCGAAGCCTGGAACGACCCGCGAGCGCGTCTTCTGCGCCTGCGCGGCACAGAGATCCCAGTGACGCAGCTCGCTAAGGGCGAGCAGGGCAAGCAGCGGCTCGCCCTCGCCCCCACGAGCGGCCCGTGGCGGCTCGCCCACGACGACGGCCGGGTCGCGCACGTGTTTCTCGGTCGCGTAGCTGGCGCGCCCGTCTTCGCACGCGCTGCCGCCGCAGACGAAGCGGCGTCTGACACCGATGCTGAGACGCGCTGGCGCCCGACCTTCGAGGCGGCGCTCGGGCTTGAAGAGTCCGAGCGCGAGCTAGTGGCGGCGGCGTCTGCGCTGCTGCGCTGGCATGAGGCTGCAAGGTTCTCTGGTGCAGACGGTTCGGTGACTCACCCGGCACAGGGTGGCTGGGCGCGCACCGACGCGGCCGGGCGTGAGTTCTTTCCGCGTACTGACCCCGCGGTCATCGTGCTGATCGAGCACGACGATCGCGTGCTGCTCGGCTCGAATACGCTGTGGGAGGCGGGCCGGTTTTCTCTGCTTGCGGGCTTCGTGGAGGCCGGTGAGTCGCTCGAGCAGGCTGCCCGGCGCGAGGTGTTTGAGGAGTCTGGTGTGCGGCTCGGTGAGGTGCGCTACGTCGCCTCGCAGCCGTGGCCGTTTCCCCGGTCGTTGATGCTCGGGTTTCGTGCCAGACTCGCCGCAGGGCAGGCGCCAGACGCGCTCAGCCCCGACACCGCCGAAATCTCGGAGCTGCGCTGGTTTAGCCGCGACGAGCTGCGCACCCCGCCGCCGGGTGTGACGCTGCCCGGGCCGCTGTCGATCGCACGCTGGCTGCTCGATCGCTGGTGTGAGGAGGGCGCGTGAGCGAGACGGGGGACCCGATCCTGTCGGGCCTCGATCCCGACCAGCGTGACATCGCCGAGGCTCTGCGTGGCCCGGTCGTGGTGCTCGCGGGAGCGGGCACTGGCAAGACACGAGCGATCACGCACCGCATCGCGCACGGTGTGCGCACGGGTGTCTACGCTCCGGATCGAGTGCTCGCGGTGACCTTTACGCGTAAGGCCGCGGGCGAACTGCAGGGGCGGCTGCGTGCGCTGGGCGCAGACGGCGTGCGCGCGCAGACCTTTCACGGCGCTGCCCTCGCCCAGCTCGGGCACTTCTGGCCCGACCTGGTGGGCGGGGCCGCCCCGCAGATCATTCCCGGCAAATCTGCCGTACTGTCACAGGTGCTCGAGGCGATGAAACTGCGCGCGAGCGGCGAAACCGTGCGCGATGTGGCCGCCGAGATCGAGTGGCGCAAGACCTCCATGCTTAGCCTCGATGACTATGAGACGCGCCTGCCGGATCGCCCGCTGCCGCAGGGCCTCACTGCAGAGCAGCTGCTTGACGTGCACCGCGGCTATGCGAGCCTGCTCGAGGAGCGGCGTCAGATCGACTTCGAAGACGTGCTGGTGCTTATGACGGGCATGCTCGAGGCGGAGCCGCGGGTCGCGATGCAGGTGCGCGAACGCTACCGCTTCTTCACCGTAGATGAGTACCAGGACGTCTCGCCGCTGCAGCACGCCCTGCTGTCGGCGTGGCTGGGCAACCGCGACGACCTGTGTGTGGTGGGCGATGCGAGCCAAACGATTTACTCGTTTGCGGGCGCATCGAGTTCGTACCTGCTCGGTTTTGGTGTTGAGTACCCGAACGCGCGCGAGATACGGCTCGAGCGTAACTATCGCTCTACCGAGCCGGTCGTGCGCCTCGCGAACAAGCTGATGCGAGACCAGCCGGGTGCGCTCACCCTGCGTGCGCACCGCGACACCGGGGCGACAGCCGGGCAACCGGCTGCGACATCGGCAGCATCACCGGCGCCGCCCAGTTTCGGTTGGTTTGCATCGGAGGCCGACGAAGCGGCGGCCGTGGCCGGGTCGGTGCGCGACGCCATTGCGACGGGCACACCACCGTCAGAGATTGCCGTGCTCTATCGTACGAACGCGCAGTCGGCCAGGTTCGAGCAAGCGCTGCAACTCGCGGGGGTGAATACGCGCGTGCACGGCGCGCAGCGATTTTTTGACCGCGCTGATGTGCGCCAGGCCGTGATGCTCATTCGAGGCGAAGCCAAGGTGGGCGACACCAGGCCACTGTTTCAAATCGTGAGTGACGTGCTGCGCGCGGGCGGATGGACGGCGCGTGCGCCCGAGGGAGCAGCGGCACGCGATAAGTGGGAGGCGCTTGCGGCGGTGCTGTCACTCGTGGACGAGATGCCCGAGGCTGCCACGATCAAGGAGTTCAGTGAGGAGCTGCTCGCCAGGCAGCGCACTCAGCACGAACCAACGTTGCAAGCTGTCACGCTGAGCGCGATCCACGCTGCCAAGGGCCTTGAATGGTCGCTCGTGCACGTCGTGGGTTTGGCCGAAGGGGTGCTGCCTATCGCGCACGCGGTAGATGACGCGGCAATCGACGAAGAGCGGCGGCTCACTTATGTCGCGTTCACGCGTGCGAAAGATTCGCTGCGGCTATCTGGTGTGGCGGGCGGGGCACGCGGCCGCAGGCTGCCGTCACGGTTCTTGGAAGAGGCCGGCCTCGCAGTGTAGCCACGGCGTGCGTTCAGCATCATCTCCGCAGCGTGCACGCGCACTCGGGGTGCGGTGTTACCTGTTCGATGCGGGGAGCCGCGGCCAGAAGAACGGGTGACGTCGGAATCACGACGCGAGTGGCGTGCACATGCCCGGCGCCCGCGACCCAGTCGGTCATCAGCGCGGCCGCGATGCTTGCTGCGATGCCCACAGCGGCACGGGTCTCGCTCTGCGGTTTCACGGCGGCCAGCTGTGCCGCAAGCACCGGGTATGCCGGGTCACGAGCAATGAACTCGAGTGTGACGCACATGTGGCACGGGACGCCCGGGGGCTCAACGATGGGGCCCACGTGTACCGCGGTATCGGTGAACCGCACGAGCAGCTGCGGCACCCCAGCGATGAGCCAGCGCTGCGCGCGCTCGAGCGGCTCAAGAAACCGTTCAACGTAGACGATGAGATCGGGTAGCTCACGCTCGTAGTCGTAACTCAGGTCGCACAACCCAGTGGCGGCGATCGCTTCGACGAGCCAGGGCACCGCCCGGCCGTCGTCTGAGATCGCCATGCGCAGGCCGGGCGGGGAGCCTGGAGACTGACTAGGCGATACCAGCGCAGGCGCGAGCGTATCGATCACCAGTTCGGCCTCGCGGGTGGTGATCCCTACTGCGCTCGCAGATTCGGCGATGCGGCGGGGGTCGATACCGCGCAGGAGGGCATAGAGAAGCCGCTGCACGCCAGGGGAAGGATCGTGCAGGCGCGCGTGCGCTCGCTCGAAGCCGACACGCAGCGTCTCGGGGTCTTCCCAGCACAGCGGCAGATCTGGATCAATCTTGAGGTGTGCCATAGACCGAGTATGAACGCGAAAGTAGCCCCGTGCGGGTTATCCACAGTCAAGCTGCAAACTCACCAAAAACAGCTCATTGGCGATGCCTGTGGACGACCAGGCGCGACCAGCACCCCCGCTACTCGGGTGTTACGTCGCTACTCGGGGCGTCACCGTTCTTGTCGTCATTCTTGTCACCGTTCGTGTTGCCGCCCCCATTGTCAGCTTCGTGCGGCGGCAGTTCGCCATCGAGTAGCTGCGCGAGCGCCGCGTCGAAGTCGTCGACCTCGGTGGTCGGGGAGCCCCCAGCGAGCCCCAAACGCTCGAGGAGTCGGGCCGGATGATCGAGCTCCTCGCTCGTTGGCAGCAGATCGGGGTGCGCCCACAGGCCATCGCGCACGGCAACCGAACCGCGCTCAGACACGAGCCGCCACAGCGCGGCGGCGTCGCGCAGCCTGCGCGGCCGCAGCTCAAGCCCCACGAGCGATGAGAACGCGTGCTCGGCGGGCCCGCCCGTGGCGCGCCGCCTGCGCACCATCTCGGCGATGGCCTCCGCTCCGGGAATACGCTTCGCAGCGTCTGCCGTGACGACATCGACCCAGCCCTCGATCAGGGCGAGCATCGTCTCGAGGCGCGCGTGCGCGGCCTCCTGCGCCTCGGTCTTTGGTGGAATCAGGGCCCCGCCCGCGATCAGCTCCTGAATCTGCTCGGGGTGCTCCGGATCAAGATCCTGCGCAAGATCCTGGATCCGGTCGGTGTCGATGCTGATACCGCGCGCGTAGTCGGTGATGGCAGTGAGCAGGTGCAGCCTGAGCCACTTCGTGTGCCTGAACAGGCGCGCGTGCGCGAGCTCACGCACCGCAAGGTACAGCATGACCGTGTCGAGCGACTGGTCGAGCCCCTCAGCGAACTTCTTGACGCCGCCCACCATGAGGGCACCGCCCTCGCGTCCCGAGCCCTCGAAGAGTGGAATGCCGACGTCGCCCGCAGAGACCACTTCTCCCGAAAGCTTGCCGATAATCGTGCCCAGCTGCACGGCGAAGAGCGCACCGCCCACGCTGCGCAGCATGGGGGTCGCGCCCTTGAGGGCGTCGCCGAGCTCCTCGGGCATTTGTTGGTTGAGCGCGTTCATGAGCGCCCCCGTGATGGATTCGGCGACGGGCTCAGCGAGCGCCACCCACGTGTCGATGCTCTGCTGCACCCACTCGATACGGCCGATAGCGCGCGGGGCATCTGGAGTGGGGCCGAGCTCGGTGGCCTCGTCGAGCCACAGCGCCGCGACAGGAAACGCGCGCAGCGCTGGCGCAGGGTCAGCGGCGGGCGTGCCATCGCTTGCCACTTCGAGGGCGGTGCGCCTGGTGACCGACCAGTCGATGCCCTCGCCCGGGTGCTGCATCGCACCCTGCAGCGTGCTGAACAGGTTTTGCAGGGTGGCGGGGTCGACGGGGATGCCTGCGGCCTTCGCGAACTGCTCGGCATCGACGGGGCCCTGCGGGGTGCCGCTACCCGAGAACATGTCACGCAGCATGCGCTGCAGTTCTTCAAAATCGGGGGTGTTCTCGGCGTCGTCAGGCCGATTGTTGTCGCCAGTGCTCATGTCTTGGCTCCTCGTGAGATTGGTGCAGCTTCAACGCTACGGCACACGGCCAGAAACTGCCTGCTAGATTGGCGGGCGGCCGCCGTGTTGCGTTGCGCCGAGTGCGAACAGGCACGGTCATCGCCGCCGGTGGGCGAGACCTGCAGCGCACAAACGAGAAGAGCACCCGTGAATTTCGAACCCGCAAGCGTGAACGAGCAGAACGCACCCACGGGGGACACAGCGCCAGCGAATGAGGCGAAGCGGCCGGGCAAACTGGTGCGCTTGTGTCGGCGCACGTGGGCACTCGTGCGCGCCAACCGCACGGAGACCGTAATGGGTCTGGTGGCGATCGCCGTTTTGCTCGCGGCCACCGTTCCGTCACCCTATGCGATCGAGCGCCCCGGCCCGGTCGTCGATGTGCTCGGCACCGTGCAGGTCGAGGGTGAAGATGTGCCGGTGCTCACAGTAGCGGGGCAAAAGAAAGAGGCGCAAGACGCCGAGGCGGCGGGCGCACTCAACCTCTTAACCGTGCAGATCACGGGCAGCCCGCAGAAGCCACTCAACTGGGCAGCCTTGATTCCGGCGCTGTTTGACCCGTCGCAGTCGATTGCGCCCGTGACCAACTTTTATCCCGAAGGCATCACCGTCGAGCAGCGCGAGAAGGTGACATCGATGCAGATGGACAATTCGCAGGTGCAGGCCGCCGCCGCCGCGTTCGCCGAGCTGGGGTTGCCCGTAAAAGTGGCTCTCAGCGTCGACGGAGTCGACGAACACGGGGCCGCTGCGGGACTACTCGAAGCGGGGGACGAGCTCGTGAGCGTGGGCGGTGCACCGCTTGAAAGCTTCGATGACCTGATTGCCGCGGTATCTGCGTCCGACGGTGAGATCGAGATCGGGATCCGGCGCGAAGGCAAAGACCGCAGCGTGCGGGTGACGCCGCAGCCGCAAAACCCGGGGGGCGACCCGCGTCTCGGGGTCGTGATCGCTTCGTCGTTCGAGCTGCCGCGCGAGGTCGACATTAGTGTGCCGCAGATCGGGGGGCCGAGTGCCGGGCTCATCTTTGGGCTTGCGATCATGGACCGGCTCGGCGACTCACCCGAGCTTGGCGGCCTCGCCGTGTCGGGGACTGGCACGCTCACCGCCAAGGGCGAGGTGGGCCCAATTGGTGGGCTAACACAAAAGGCCTGGGCGGCCAAGCGGGCGGGCAGTGACCTGTTCTTGATGCCCGTGGCGAACTGCGCAGACGTCGAAGGGTTTCCAAAGGAGCTGCGCGTGGCCCCCGTAGCGACGCTCGCCGAAGCGGCGGCAGCGATTGATACGGCGGCCTCGGGTGGTCAGGTCGCTGGGCTCGAGCGCTGCAGCGCTGGCGGCGTCGCGGAGGGTTAGCGCGAAGTGAGCGGAGGGTGCGCGCTTCGCTCCGCATCGAACGCAGCAATTGTCAGCTCAGGGCGACGCCTGCGCGATAGGCTCGAGGGTGTAGACCGCGCCCCGCACTTGCTGGGCGCAAGCTCGGACAGGAAGTAATACGAAGACGTGACCGACCAGAACGTACATGCTCAGGCCGCACGCTCGCGCCGGATGTCGCCGCTCGCGGTGACCATCGTGATCGTGGTGGCCCTCATACTCGGCTTTCTCGCAGCCGCCGCGGTCGCCGCGGAGGTGCTGTGGTACCGGCAGGTCGGCTTCTTGCCGGTGCTGACGACACAGTGGATCGCCGCCGGCACCATGTTTGTGCTCGGCTTTCTTGGCCTTGCCGTGCCGCTATTCTTCGCGATCGATATCGCGTACCGCAAGCGCCCCGTGTACGCGCGCCTGACAGCGCAGCTCGACCGGTATCAGGAGCTATTCGAGCCGCTGCGCCGGCTCGTGAAGTGGGCGTTGCCGTCACTCATCGGTCTGTTTGGCGGTTTCGCGGCCGCCGCGAACTGGCAGCGTGCACTGCTGTGGCTCAACAGTGAGCCCACGGGTGAGAAAGATGCCCAGTTTGGGCTCGACGTCTCGTTCTACATGTTTGACCTGCCCATGCTGCAGGGCATTGTGGCCTTCGCGTCAGCCGTGATCATGCTGTCGCTCATTGCGGGCGTCGCCACCAGTTATCTGTACGGCGGTATCTCCTTCTCGGGCCGCGACGTGCGCGTCTCGAAGGCGACCCGCATTCAGGCGGCCATCTTGGCTGGCGTCTACCTGCTGCTGCAGGGTGTGAGCCTGTGGCTTGACCAGTACCGTACGCTCACCGGCGGTGAGGGTATTCGTACCGGTGCCATGTTCCAAGACGTGCACGCACTGATTCCGGGTAAACAGATTCTGGCGGGCATCGCGATCATTGTGGCGCTGCTGTTCTTTGTCACCTCTGTGACCGGCAAGTGGCGGCTGCCGGTTGTGGGCACGGCGCTGTTTCTGGTGTCGAGCATCGTGCTCGGTGTCGGTTACCCGTGGGGTGTGCAGCAGTTCCAGGTGAACCCCGACGAGAAGAGCCTCGAGTCCGAGTACATTCAGCGCAACATTGACGCGACGCGGGCGGCCTACGGCATTGAAGATGTCGAAAAGGAACGCTACGACGCGGTCACCGACGCAGAGCCGGGGGCGCTGCGCAATGACGCCGCGACTACCGCCAACATTCGTATCATCGACCCCGAGGTCGTGTCGCCCACGTTTGCGCAGCTTGAACAGATCCGGCAGTATTACCAGTTCCCCAAGTCACTGAACGTCGATCGCTATGAGATCGATGGCAAGATCGAAGATACGGTCTCGGCTATTCGAGACATCGACATTCGTGACCAGAGCGGCTGGTACAACCGCACGCTCGTGTACACGCACGGTTACGGCCTGGTCGCCTCGTACGGCAACCAGCGTTCTGCCGGCGGCGAGCCCGTGTTCCTCGAGAGCGGCATTCCGACGAGCGGTAAGCTCGGCGAGTTTGAGCCGCGCGTCTACTTCGGCGAGAACTCGCCCGAGTATTCGATCGTGGGTGGAGAGCGCAAGAAGGCCATCGAGCTCGACTTCCCGGCCGACGCCGAGAGCATTGCAGAGGCGTCAGCCGAAGACGCGCCCGACGCGACTGAGGCTGAGGCCGATAAGACCGATACCGCCACCGACGAGGCTGCGGCAGAAGACGCTGCGGCAGAAGACGCTGCGGCAGAAGACGCTGTCGCCGAGGGTGATGGCGGCCTGCAGAACATGACCACCTTTAAGGGTGACGGCGGCCCCGAGCTGAGCAACATCTTCACGAAGCTGATCTATGCGCTCAAGTTCCAGGACATGGAGGTGCTGTTGTCGGGCGCCGTGGTTGACGGCTCCCAGATTCTTTACGACCGCAACCCTGTCGACCGCGTCAAGAAGGTTGCGCCGTACCTGACGATTGACGAGTCGCCGTACTCCTCGGTCGTTGACGGGCGTATCGTGTGGATCATCGACGGCTACACTACGTCGGCCGACTACCCCTACTCAGAGGTAGCCGACATGAACGCGCTGACCGTTGACTCGGCGAACAAGGAGCGCAACCCGCTGCCAAAGCCGATCAACTACATTCGCAACTCGGTGAAGGCCACGGTTGACGCCTACGACGGTTCGGTGAAACTGTATGCCTGGGACACCGAAGACCCGCTGCTGAAGTCGTGGGGCAAGATTTTCCCCGGCACGCTCACGAGCATCTCTGAGATGAGCGGCGACCTCATGAGCCACGTGCGTTACCCGTCAGACCTGTTCAAGGTGCAGCGCGCCATGCTCGGTGAGTACCACGTCACCCAGCCCGACGCGTTCTACTCAGAAGAAGATAAGTGGCGCACGCCCAATGACCCGGTCACGGGAACGCAGGCGAGCGCGCAGAAGTTCTTGCAGCCGCCGTACTATCTGACGCTCGCGGCGGGTGCTAAGGCTGACCCGAACTACTCGATTTACTCGACGTACATTCCGGCGTCTGAGGGCGAGACCCAGCGAGACATTCTCACGGGTTACCTCGCTGCGAACTCGAACGCGGGCAACGTGAAGGGCAAAGTGTCGAAGGACTACGGTTCGCTGAAGATGCTCACCCTGCCCAAGAGCAACTCGATTCCTGGCCCCGGTCAGGTGCAGAACAGCTTTACGACCGACTCGAAGGTCTCGAACCTGCTCAACATTCTGCGTCAGGGCGAGAGTGAAGTGATCAGCGGTAACCTGCTGACACTGCCGGTGGGCGGCGGGCTGCTGTACGTGCAGCCGGTGTACGTGAAGGCAAAGTCGGGTACGAGCTTCCCGATCCTGCAGAAGGTGCTGGTGTCGTTCGGTGACCAGATCGCGTTCGAGGACACCCTCGACGGCGCGCTCGACGCGCTCTTCGCGGGTGACTCGGGGGCGAACGCCGGTGACGGCGATACGCCCACTGAAGCTCCGGATCCCGATGCCGAAGCGCCCACTGACGAAGACGGCTCGGCCGGATCGGGTTCATCTGATTCTGGTTCGACAGATGCTGGTTCGACAATGACGCTCGACGAAGCGCTCAAGCAGATGCAGGCCGCGATCAAGGATCGTGATGCCGCAATGCAGAAGGGTGATTGGGCGGCCTACGGCAAGGCCGATGCGAAGCTGAAGGAGGCGCTCGACGCCGCTCTCGCGGCAGAGTAGTTTCACTCTTGCGCTGTTGCTGAGCGGGCCCGGCACCGGTTCTTAATTGAACTGGTGCCGGGCTCGCTTCGGTGTTCCTTGGTGTTTTGGTTTCGTATCTTTAAGCGATTTCGAACATGTTTACCGTATACGTGATATACTTAGATCATGTCCAGCAATGTAGCTGGGACAGAGGATTTGACCGTTGAAGCGGAGCAGCTTGTGTCAGGTCTGGCTGACCTTTCTGAGCGTATGGGTGACCGCGATTCGCACTCATCGCAGATGACTCCCTGCTCGCTCTCGTAACCGGGCTTGAGCAGGCGTCCCGGCAGCTCGAAGCGTTGATTGTGCGGGCCGAGGGCACGGTGGTGGAGCGTTGCGTGGGTGATACGCGTGAGACGCTTGCGGGCCGGTTGGGGTGTCGCGACGGGGTTGATGTGCTGCAGCGCATTACGCGTAGGTCTCATCGGCTGCTGCGGCAGCGTGCCCTGCTCGCGAGTGATCTACGCCCTGATCAAGGGTATTCGGGTGGTGTGATTGGGCCCGTGTTTCCGGCGATTGCGGCCGCGTTTTATGCGGGGGATGTGTCGTTTGAGACGGCGCAGATGATTGCTGACGCGCTGCGCAAGGTGCCTGGCCATGTTGGCCCGGCGGAGGTGGCAGAGGCTGAGCGGTGCATTGTGAATCAGGCGGCGGGGTATCCCGAAGACCACGGCTTTGCAGGTGCTGCGGGTGATGCTGACCTTGATGCTGGCGCTGATGCTGGCGCTGATGCTGATGCTGATGCTGATGCTGATGCTGATGCTGATGTTGACGCGGCCGGCGATGTTGATGCGGGTGGGGTGGCGGAGCGGTTGCCGGTGGGGCATGACACGGTGCGCGAGATTTGTGCGTATTGGGTGACGGCGCTTGATCAAGACGGGCCTGAGCCTGACGAGGAGTCGGTGCTTGCTCGTCGTTCGTTTCGGTTGGGGCGTATGTGGCGGGGCCTGGTGCCCGTGCGTGGGGCGCTCACGCCAGAGGTGGCGGCGCTGCTGGGCAACTTGATCACGGCGCTCAACTCCCCGAACACAGCAACCAACACGGCCGACCCGGCGAGCGCGGCCGACCCGGCGAGCGCGGCCGACCCGGGCAACACGACCGAGTCAACCGACTCAACCGACAACCCGACGGGTGATCTTTCCGAGGCGTCGCGGGTGCGGTTTCGTGCCGCTGATGCACCAGACTCCGAAGATCTTGAGCCCGACTTGACGCCCCGGCCAGAGGATGCCCGGTCGCAGGGGCAGAAGATGCATGACTCGCTCATGCTGATCGCTCAGATGGCCGGGCAGGCCGCCCAGATGCCTACTCAGGGTGGGGCGCCGGTGACGGTACTCATTCAGACGACCCAGGCCGAGCTGGCGGCGAGCCTGGCCCGCGATATCGCGCGCGCCGATCAGGCTGCAGCGCAGCAGGCGGCGGGCCGCGGCGGCACGCACGCTGGTGGTGGCCGTACCAGCACGGGTGTGCAGGGCCGGCCCGAGCGGGTGGGGGCGGCGTGGCTACACGGTGCTGACGGGGTGCCGGTGCCGGTGGGGTTTGCGGCGGTGCGGCACAGCATGTGTGCGGGCGCGACGCAGCGGGTGCTGGTGGGTGAGACGGGGCGGATTGTGGGGCTTGAGAGCCCGGCCCGGTTGTTTACGGCGGTGCAGCGGCGGGCGATCACGGCGCGTGATGGGGGTTGTGTGATTCCCGGGTGCACGGTGCCGGGGGCGTGGTGTGAGGTGCATCATGTGACGGGGTGGGCGGCAGGTGGTAAGACGACGACGGAGAATGGCGTGCTGTTGTGTTGGTGGCATCACCGCAGTGTGGAGGCGGGTGGCTGGCATGTGCGCATGGTGGCGGGGTTGCCCGAGGTGCGGGGGCCGAGGTGGTGGGATCCCGGTATGGTGTGGCGGCCGGCCAGGTCGGTGTGGGCGGTGGCGATGGAGCATGTGGCGGGGCGGGCGGTGCCGGGGCAGCAGCGCAGGCCGCGAACGGGGTAAAAGAATCCTCCTGGGACGAGTGTGTCCACAGGAGGAATACTTCATTGCTCCAGAGGGGCGGGCGGCAGTCCAGCAAGAGCAGTACGAACTGGCTAACTTTTAGGCTCAGCTGCTACGTCAGTACCGGTTTTGGTATATCGCCCAGTAAGCGCTGCTCCTATCCCAGCCAAATGGTCCCGCACGCTTTGTGGGCTGGTGATCTCGAGCCACTCGACGAGCCCCGCGAGATGGCCAGCGATCCCGTAGTCGCTGGGTGCATGGATCACCACAGGGATGCGGCCATCGCTTGCAGGCGGGCCGATCTCTAGATTGCCGCCGACCGCAGCGCGCAGGAAGTCGAGCCCGTCGGGTGTGCAGCTCGCGTGAACTTCGATGTTCGAGTGTCTGTGATTCGCCTCATCGGTGAGATTGCGCCAGGTCTCTGTGAGGTCGAAGTTCGCGGGCCGGTGCGCGAGGACATTGCTGAGGGTGACGGCAGTGACGCGGTCGATGCGAAAGGTACGTTGACCTGCTCTCGTCTGTGCAACGAGGTACCAGTGTGACTCTTTTGCCACCAGGCCCAGCGGGTCAACGGTCCTCTTCGACGCGTTTCCGGCACTGTCGACGTAGCTGAGCTCCACCCGCACGCCGCGAATGACGGCGTCCTGCAGCGTCTCAAGGAACGGGGGTGTTGAAATTGCAACACGGGCCGAACCCCACGGTTGTGAATCACTGAGCAGTGAAGAAGCGGCGGCTTCGGCCTGCTCACGAAAAGTCTCGGGCAGAGCTCTGACGAGTTTTCGAAGTGCCGCTTTCAACTCAGGAGTCGTCGAAGCTGCTGGCCCTGCGACCAGGAATAGGGCGCGAGCTTCGCTGGCAGTGAGGCCCGAAAGGTCGGTGCGCCCGCCACCTAGAAGTCGCCAGCCACCCCTTCGGCCCTGGACCGAATAGATGGGGATTCCTGCTAGTCCGAGCGCGTCGAGATCTCTGCGGGCGGTGCGCTCTGAGATCTCGAGCTCCTTTGCGACTTCTGCTGCAGTGACTTGTTCGCGCCGCTGCAGCATCAAGAGAATGGCGACTAATCGATCGGATTTCACAATTTTCATCTTTCCAGAAAAACCGGTCACTGGGTGTCCTGTTTAGCTCGATACCTTGAATACATGTACAAGAAAAGTGACGAGATTCCATTCCCTGAAGCCACCATTATTTCTGTGAACGGTGTTGCCCTCGAGGTGTTCGAGGCTGGCCGCGAGAACGAAGGGAATCCGATTGTGCTGTGCCATGGATGGCCAGATCTTGCGTACACCTGGCGCTATCAGATTCCCGCTCTTGTCGCTGCCGGTTACCATGTGATCGCCCCTAACCAGCGGGGATTTGGCAATTCAGCCAGACCAGACGAAGTGATTGAATACGACATCGAGCACCTAACGGGTGACCTGGCGGCACTGCTTGATCACTTTGGCTACGAGAGTGCAACCTTCATTGGCCACGACTGGGGTGCGTTCGTTGTCTGGAGCTTCGCGCTGCTGTATCCGCAGCGTATCGATAGGATCGTGGCTCTCAGCTTGCCCTACCTAATGCGTGGCGACATGCCGTGGATCGACTTCATGGAGGCGGTGTTTGGGGGTGACTACTATTTTGTTCACTTCAACAAACAGCCGGGCGTCGCAGACGCGATCTTCGACGCCAATCCTGCAAAGTTTATTAACAATCTCTACCGTAGGGACGAGCCGCTTTCGCCACCAAAACCGGGCATGGCAATGATCCAGATCGCTCGCAACGACTGTCCCCTCGGCGAACCCCTGCTCAGCGAGCAGCAACTCGCTGTCTACGCTTCAGCGTTCGAGCGTTCGGGGTTTACCGGAGGTATTAATTGGTATCGCAACCTCAACCGAAACTGGCACCTGCTCGCAGACGCCAACCCGATTATTCAGCAGCCTGCCCTCATGATCTACGGTAATCGTGACGCGGTCGCCCGCTCCGAACAGCTTTCCGCGTACGTGCCGAATGTCGAAGAAGTCAGCCTCGATAGTGGTCATTGGGTGCAGCAGGAACGTCACGAGGAATCTACCCGAGAGATCTTGGACTGGCTTGCTAAACATTCAAGCCCGGTAGATGGGCCCAGGAGCAGCGGGCCTGTGCGCGGGGCTTGGAGGCAGGAAAGCGAAAGGCCCTTGGCTTGGAAATAATTCCAAGCCAAGGGCCTTTCTCACAGTTGCGGGGGCAGGATTTGAACCTACGACCTCCGGGTTATGAGCCCGGCGAGCTACCGAGCTGCTCCACCCCGCGTCACAATCATTAGCTTAGCGGGGTGCCTGTCGCATGCCGCAAAGCGGCGTGCACGCGGGCGTGTTGCTTTGCGACATGGAGCCTGTGCTGTTGATGGAGTAACGGCAACTCGTTACACTTTGTGCCAATTGCGCAATACGTCGGAGGTAACGATGCTGAGGATCTACCTGCTCTATCTCGTCGGCCCGTTTGTGGCTGCCATCGCAGCGGGGCTCGTACTTGCGTTCCTTGAGAGAAGGCACTCTAGGGCCGCCCCAACTCCTGTGGCGCGCAAGCTTGCGGCAGCCGGAGCAATCACTGCGTTTGTGTTTCTTGTGGTGCCTTTCGCTGCAGAACTATTGCTCTTGCTTCTGCGTCTGCCGCGCCTGACTGAGCTCGCGTGGGGGCTGCGCGACACTCCTATAAAGTACGCGCTGCCACTCATTGCGGCTCTACTGGCAGTGGCGCTCATGGCGTGTGCGCCCGCGCGCGCGACCGGGGTGGCCCTCGTGCGGCGTCCTATCTGGGGGTTCGCTCGCAGGGGTGAACTGGTATGGATAGGTGTGCTTGCACTCGTCGCGGTAGCGGTCGCCATCGCAGCGGGGCGGGTCTCGTCGCTCGACTCCGAGGGGCGCTATCGCATGCACGAAATCGAAGCCGGAACGCAGCGCGCGGCGACAGAGATCTACGGCTGGTACTTTTCGGTTCCCGCTCTTATTGCGTTGCTACTGCTGCTGATTATCGCTCTTGTGGCCCTCGTGCGCATCGCGAGGCCGGCGTTCGGCGAGAATGTCGATGTCGACGCTGAAACGCGCAAACTGCAAAGCGACTGGGTGACGCGCACGGTCTTGTCGGCCCTGCTCGTGCATCTGGGCAACGTGGGTAGATCCCTTGCGGCCACGGCCTCCCTGCGTATGAGTTCCCAACCCACCCTGACAGAGCCGGTGCTCGAAATTCGGCCGGAGTTTGCGGCCCTCGGGCCAGCGCTGCAGGTGACCGGGACCGTGCTGAGTTTTCTGGGCATTGCCCTGTGGAGTACGGTGTTCTGGCGAAGCGTGCTGAGACCCTCGAAGGGCGTGGGGGACAGTGGGGCTGTGTTTGCTTAGGCAACTGGCTTCTTTCCTGGGCGATCCCAGAGCGCAGCGTGGCCGAAGAACAAAGTCACGCCCGCAGCGAAGGTAACCACGATTAGCGTGTTCGTGTGTGCGTCGCGGGCCTGAGTGCACGCGAGGCTCGCCAGAATTGATTCGATGTCGTTCTTGAGGATCTGCTGATTGAAGATCTGCATGCCTGGGTCGGCAGAGAGTTCTTGGCCAGACGGAACAGTGGGTGGGTCCCAGCGAGAAGGGCCAGCCCCAGAATGGCTCACGTGGACAGCAAAGCGAAAGGCCCCCGGTTTGGTGTTAATACCAAACCGAGGGCCTTTCTCACAGTTGCGGGGGCAGGATTTGAACCTACGACCTCCGGGTTATGAGCCCGGCGAGCTACCGAGCTGCTCCACCCCGCGTCACAAGAAGTAACTCTATCACGGGTATTTGGGCCTCACGAATCGTGTGTGCACAGGGCGTGTTGCGCCGCCCGTCTGAGGTGTGTGCGAGGGTGGGGGAATCGAGACCAGCAGGTTCTGTGCAGCCCTTCCAAATTGAATTCATAGGTTTGCAGGCCACAGTTGAGACATACGAAGGGAGCCACCATGGCCACAACGCCCGAGAACAACACGCCAGCAACGCCAGCAAGCAACAACGCTGCGGGTGCTGCGGCACCAGAGCCCACCAGCTACCCCGCACCTGCGGCACCGCAGCCCCAGGTAGCACCGCACGAGCAGGTTACGACCCAGTTACCGCACGCTGCACCAGTTGCGCCCACACACACTGTGCCCGCACCAGCTGTGTCCGCACCAGCCGTGCCGACGGCTCCGTTGGCGCCCCGGGTGCCGGTGGCTCAGCACAGGGCACAGTGGCCCGCTGCCGCACAGGCCACTACGCCGCTGCCGAACCTGCCAGCGCCGCAGGTGCCAGGCTTCCAGCAGCAGCAGCAACAGCAGCAGCAGCCGAACGCGTCATACCAACAGGCGCCGGGGTCGAGCTTTGCTGCGCCAGTCGCTACTCGCGAAGCTGCACCGGTAGATGGCAGTGGGAGCGCGCAGGGTCACAGTGGCAACAGCGGCAACGGTAACAACGGCGACGGCGGTGACTACAACGGTCACCACAGCGCGCAGCCGAAGGGCCGCACGGGCATGCTGCTCGCGGGGCTTGCAATCGGTGCACTGCTGGGCGGTGTAGTCGGTGGCGGCGTTGCGGCCGTGGTCTCGGCAAACGGTACGCAGCAGGTTGTGGCGCAGGGAGCGAGCGGCACGCTCACGCTCAACAACGCAGAGACCGCCACCGCGATCTCGGGTGTGGCCGCGGTGGCTACGCCGAGCGTTGTGACACTCGAGGTGGCGGGCGCAAGCGCGAGCGGATCGGGTTCAGGCGTGATCTACAGCGAAGACGGTTACATCGTCACGAACGCGCACGTGGTGACACTCGATGGCGCGGCCAGCGATAACGCCAAGATCCGCGTGAAACTCAGTGACGGCCGCATTCTCGACGGCAAGCTCGTCGGCGTCGACCCGTATGCCGACCTCGCCGTCGTGAAGGTCGAAGCTACCGGGCTTCCCGCTATTAAAGTGGCGGATTCCAGCAAGCTCAACGTGGGTGATCTCACGGTGGCCATTGGTGCTCCCCTCAACCTCGCGAACACTGTCACGAGCGGTGTTGTGAGCTCGCTCTACCGTGGCATCTCGGTAGGAAGCCCGCTCATTCCGCAAGACCCTGCAACACCGCAAGACGGTCAAGACGGTCAGGGCGACCAGGGTGGTCAGGGCGAACAAGACGGCGGCGACAGCTACGGCTTCCCGTGGGACTTCCGATTCGGCCTCCCCGATCAGGGGCAAGACGGCGGCCAACAGCAACAGCAACAGCGCACCGGCACGGTCACCCTGCCTGTTGTGCAGACCGACGCGTCCATCAACCCGGGTAACTCGGGCGGCGCGCTGCTGAACGGCAAGGGCGAGTTGATCGGCATCAATGTCGCTATCGCCTCGCCCACGAGTTCTGACGGCGTGGCCGGCAGCGCGGGCCTCGGGTTCGCGATTCCCTCGAACCTGGCGGCCCGGGTCGCCGACTCGATCATTGCTGGCGAACAACCCTCGCACGGCCTGCTTGGTGCGAGCGTCGCCGATTCGTCGCAGGACACCGACGAAGACGCTAACCACGCGGGTGGCCTGCTGGTCGACGTCATGAAGGGCGGCGCCGCCGACAAGGCTGGACTGCGCGCGGGCGACGTAGTCACTGCCGTGAACGGTGTGCCCGCGGTCGACGGCACCTCGGTGTCTGCGCTGGTGCGCATGAATGCGGGCGGCAGCACGGTCACGATCGACTACACCCGCGGCGGCAAGGCCGCGCAGACCGAAGCCAAGCTCGGCGAGCTCGAATGGTAAGGGCATAACGCTCACTCGTATCCCGTAGCATGGACACAATGAGCAGCACGTCACGATTTCGCTTCGAACAGGGCAACCTTGAAAAGCTCCTCGCCCTACCCAAGTACGTGCTCGCGCTCGTGCTGTCGTGGTTCGTGCCGCGTGTGAAAACCCGCTGGGTGTTTGGCAGTGGTGTGGGGGTCGGCGAGGGGGCGCTCGTCGTCGCCCGCGAACTCGCGAGGCGCGAACCGGCCACCCCCATCGTGTGGCTGACGGCAACCGAGATCGAAGCTGAGCAGGCGCGCGGTGAGGGGTTCACCCCCATCGCGCGCCGCAGCTGGGCCGGGTTTTGGGCGACGCTGCGTGCAGGGCAGATCGTAGTCACACACGGCCTCGGCGACGTGAACCGATTCGGCGTGCAGGGCGGCTTCATCACCCAGCTGTGGCACGGAGCACCGCTCAAGAAACTGCACTTTGATTCGCCCGTCACGACCGCGGTGCGAGGGCCCGCAATCGTGCGGCGCGTGCTGCGTCGCATGTACGCGCGCGGCGCGAATTCGGTCGATCTGTATGTCGCAGGCTCCCCGCTCGCCGCCACGCGGCTGCGCTCGGCGTTTCGCGTCGATCCGGGCAAGGTGCGGGTGCTGGGCGACCCACGCGACGATGCGCTTGCGGCGCAGGCCATCGATCCGGATCGCGCCGAAGCCGCGCGCACCGAGCTGATTGCGCGCGTGGGCGTTGAGCTTGGCGCACAGCAAAAGGTCGTGTTGTACGCGCCGACGTGGCGCGACGGTGCAGAGGATCCGCTGCTGCCCGAGGCGGCGGAGCGCGCCGCGATCGAGCGCGCGCTTACCGCGGCCGATGCGCACCTCGTGATCCGGTCGCACCCGCTCGGCGAGGGGGAGTGGGCGAGCTGGCACAGCGAGCGTGTGCACCTGCTCGGCAGCGACCGCGTGCGTGATATTACGCCGCTCTTGGGCGGCGTGGACTGGCTGATCACCGACTACTCGTCGATCGCCGTTGACTTCGCGCTGCTGCAGCGGCCTGTCGTATGGTTTGCTCCAGACCTCGCGCACTACACCGCATCACGCGGCCTGTACGAACCGCTCGAGGTGACCAGTTTTGGGCGCATTGCGCATGATTGGAACACGCTCGCGGCGAGGCTTACCGAGCTCACGACTTCGCACGCGGCGCTGCGTTCGGCGGTGTCAGATGCGCGGGCGCTCGCGGCACGCTTTCACGCGCACCCCGAGGGTGGGGCCGCGGGTCGCGTGCTTGACCAGATCGCGCAGTTGCAGCGCCCCGCCCGCGAACTCGTGCAGGCGCCCGCGGCGTTTTTTGAGAGCTTCTACGGCAGGCAGGTGAGTTGTAATCCGCTTGCGCTTGACCGTGAGATTGCCGCCCGAGCGCCGCACGTCACCCGATACTGGAGCGTAACGAACGAGACGCAGCAGGTGCCAGGCGGCGCGGTGCCGCTGCTCGTGGGCGGCCGTGAGTGGCACGCCGCTAGGCGCTACGCGAAATTGATCGTCGCGAACGATTGGCTGCGCTACGGTTTTCGCCGGGCGCGCGGCCAGATTGTGTTGCAGACCTGGCACGGCACGATGCTCAAGCATCTGGCGCTCGGGCGCCCAAAGGTCGGCTTGCGCACGCGCATCGCGATCAAGCGTGAGAGCCGGCGCTGGAGCCTGTTGCTGTCACAAAACCCGCACTCAACCGAGCAGTTTCGCGCGAGCTATGCGTTTCGTGGCCGCATCATCGAGGCCGGTTACCCACGCTGCGACAGGCTCGCGACAGCCGCGATTGGGCAAGAGCGCAACCCGATCGCAGTGTCAGTGGCCCGTGCGAGCCTTGGCGTGCACGCGGGCGAACGCGTGCTCGTCTACGCGCCGACTTGGCGCGACGGCGGCGTAACGCTTGTCGATGACCTCAACGTGGCTGCCCTCGCCCGTGAACTCGGTGATGGGTGGGTCGTGCTCGCGCGCGGTCATACCCGCACGCAGGCGTTTGGGGTGTACGGTGCGTACGGCGACGGCGGCCGTGTGATTGATGTGAGCGGCCACCCCGACATTAATGATGTGTTGATCGCCGCCGACCTGGTCGTCACCGACTACTCATCGATCATGTTTGACGCCACTGTGGCGTGGCTACCGCTCGTCTTCTTTGCCCCCGATCTCGCCGCGTACCGCGACCGAGAGCGCGGCTTCACGTTCGATTTCGAGCGTGAAGCGCCCGGCCCCATCGTCGCCTCACGCGCTGAGGTGATTGATGCGGCGCGCCGTATCGCAGAGCAGGGAAGCGAAGCCTGGTTTGAGGCTCACGCCGAGCGCTATACCTCGTGGCGCGAGAAGTTCAACCCGCACGACGACGGCCACGCGGCGGGACGCGTGGTCGATGAGCTCGAACAACTGGGAGCTTTCGCAGGCTAACCGCCGTTAGCGAGTAATTCCGCGTAACGTTTTGCGGCATCTGCAATATCGAGCTTCGCGATTTCAGACTCTGGCACGCCGAGGCGCGTCAGCTCTCGGTAAAGATATAGGGGAATGGGGCTGCGTGGCTGACGAGGCGTAGGGTCGCCGCGATCGGGCAAGATTCGGTCATTCACACAGCTCCAAAACGTCGCAGCATCGACCTCGAGCTGTGATCGTAAGATGTGGGCCCACATGCTCTTAGAGTATTGCGAGCCGTCTATGGGGCGCGAGATACGTGTGCGCAGTACGTGCCCGTTCCACAGGCGCAGAATGTAGGTTCGATGGTGCTGAACGGGCTGCCCGGTAGCGCCACGTTTCAGCTCCCACTGTTCAGTGAGACAGAAAGTGTCGTGGTCTTCGCGGGTTATCGGCGCATGTTTATGCTCCGCCACGTTCGAACCAATTAAGAAGCTCTTCGTCCGAAGACAGCTGCACTAACTGCACCAGTGCCCAGTTTTGGGCATGGTTAGGTGCGGTGGAGAGATGATCTTCCCAATCCTCTGCGTATTCCCGTAGGGCGTGCAGCATGTCTGCAAGGGCTTCGTCGACCGTGAGCCCCTCAGAAACGAATGGACGTGAATGCATCAGTGCGATCACTCGGCCACTCTCGTGTGCGATCTCAAGACCGGGCACAACAGTGCGAAAAAAATAATCCTGCAGTTTGTCGGCCGACACGACGGCAGATACTTCGGCACCGCGTGTAATCGTAACAACTTTGCCAGCGCGGGCACGGTCCAGCACTTCCTTGAGATGGGTGCGTGCACTAGAAAATGTCTGATAGTCGGAGGCTGTCGCAAGGGACACTATTTACTCCATCGGTCGCTGTAGGTCTATTAAGTACGTCGTGTACTTAGCGTACGTCGCAGAACGAAGCTTGGCAACGACGCGACGCGCTACGAGGAGATGCGGGAGCGGTCAACCACGCGGTGTGCCCCAAGTGCGAGGCCACGCAAGAACCCCGAACCCCAGCACACGTGCATGGTCACGAGGGTTATGGCAGTGAAGAAACGGTCGCGCGCCCCCCGCTGATCCGGAATGCGCGCGGTCGCAAACAGCACGCCCGCGAGGTACAGCGCGAGCGGCGTGAGCAGCAGCGGCCAGGCCGATGCCCAGGGCAGCGCGCCCGCACCGAGCAGCACAAGCGCGATGGTGCTCACGGCGAGGCCGATGACGAGGACCCCCGGCGCGAAGAAGCGCCAGGGGTTGGCGCGGCCGTAGCGGCGTACCAGCTCGGCACGCCAGGCTCCGGTCGCGAAAAATTGCCTGGCGAGCGCGGCGAAGCTGGCGCGTGGCCAGTAGGTCACCTCGAGCGCGGGAGCGAACCACACGCGATAGCCGGCGCGGCGCAGTCTGAGGTTGAGCTCCCAATCTTCACCACGCAGGATCTCGGGGTCATAGCCGCCCACGGCGTCGAGCGCCTCGCGGCGAAACACGCCGAGGTACGCGGATTCGGCGGGCCCGGGCTCACCGTCACCGTGATAGGCGCCGCCGCCTAAGCCATAGGGGCTGTTGTAGCCGCGGGCAATCGCGCGCTGCACCGGGCCCTCGCCAGCAGCGCGCATCACCCCGCCCACGTTTGCGGCATCGGCGTCGCGCAGCGCGGCGATCGCGCGTTCGGTGTAATCGTGGGTGAGCTCGGAGTGCGCGTCGACGCGCACGATGATGTCGTTGCTCGTGTGCGCGATCGCCAGGTTCAGCCCGGCGGGGATATCGCGGGCGGGGTTCTCGACGAGGCGCACCCGCGCGTCTTCGGCCGCAAGCTGAGCCGCGACCTCGTTGGTCGCGTCGGTCGAGGGGCCGAGCGCGATGACGAGCTCTTTCTCGCCCGTGTACTCCTGCGCTAACACGGTGCGCACCGCTGCCGCGAGAAAATCGGCCTCATTGAGTACGGGCATCACGTAGCTGACCGACGGCAAAGCGGGCAGCGGAGCAAGGGTGGGCGCGGGGTTGGTCACCTGTCGATCTTGCCACAGCGGGCTGAGCCGGGGCCGGGCCGGGGCCAGGCCGGGGCTCTTCACGGGATCGCCGCGGTATTCTAGAGGGATGCAGATTGCGAAGGATGTGAAGCGCGCCGCCCGCCTGGCGCAGCGCGTACTCAAGGGGCGGCGGGCGTACTTCGAGCTGCGCGACACGCTCGCGGCGCGCGGCCCGCTGCCGACCGAGCACTACCGCGTGGGCGTGTACTTTGCCGACAGTGACGTGAATATTTACCAGATGCGGCAGTGGTACGCACCGCTCGTTGAGCTGTCGAAGCAGCACCCGGTGCTCTTGCTCGCGCGCAACGCGGCAGGTGCCCGGCAGCTGATGCGCGAGAGCGGGCTCGACGTTGCCTTCGTGCAAAAAGTCACCGACATTGAGCGCGTAATCGCGGCCCAGAACCTCGACGTGATTCTCTACGTGAACCAGAACACCCGCAACTTTCAGATGATGCGCTACGGCGAGCGGTGGCACGTGTTTGTGAACCACGGTGAGAGCGACAAGATGTACATGACGAGTAACCAGCACAAGGCGTACGACTACGCCTTCGTCGCCGGAGACGCGGCGCGTGACAGGCTCTCGAAGGCGCTGTGGGACTACGACGTGACGACCCGCACGGTTGCGATCGGCCGCCCGCAGGCCGACCATTTGACGGGCGAACCGCCCTTCACGCCCGATGATCGCACCGTCGTGCTGTACGCCCCCACATGGGAGGGCGACCGGCCCGCCGCAAGCTATGGCTCGGTGGCAACTCACGGTGAGAAACTCGTGGCAAAGCTCATCGCAACGGGCCGGCACCGCGTGGTGTATCGCCCGCACCCCCGCAGCGGCGTCGTCGACGCGGGCTTTGGCGAGGCGAACAAGCGCATCATCGCAATGCTTGCCGAGGCCAACAAACACGATCCCACCGCGCAGCACGTCTACGACACCGCGCCCGCGCTGGGCTGGCAGCTGAGCCTGCCAGACGTGGCGATCTGCGATATTTCGGCGATGGTGTACGACCGGCTCGCGACGGGCAAACCGCTGATGGTGACGCAGCCGGTCGCGCCTGAGGCGTCGGTCGACGAAGGCGGATACCTGAGCGAGTGCGAGTGGCTCGCAGCGAGCGACTGCGACAACATCGAGGCTGTGCTCGACGCCGTCATCGGGGACGACGCGGCGCGCGAACGCCTCGGCGTCTGGTCGACCCGCTACTTTGGCGACACGACCCCCGGCGCACCCACGAAACGCTTCCACGCCGCGATCGAAGAGCTGCTCGCGAAAGCGGCGTACTGGCGAGAGCAGCAAGCGCGCGTCTGATCCGGATCATCGGGCCCGGGCCAAGACCGGGTGTGATGCAATAGGGGAGTGAGCACGAAGGAGCGGGGCGAGATGCGCGGTGAGGCGTCTATTTTGCACGTCGACATGGACGCGTTCTTCGTGTCGGTCGAGCTGCTTGAACGCCCCGACCTCGTGGGTAAGCCCGTTGCCGCTGCGCACGACACCGCACGGTCGGTCGTGTCGAGCGCGAGCTACGAAGCGCGGCGGTTTGGCGTGCGCTCGGCCATGCCCGTGGCGCGCGCCAAACAGCTGTGCCCGCAGCTCATTTTTGTGCCGCCCGTGTTTGAAAAGTATCGGGCGGCATCGCGTGAGGTGATGCGCATTTTTCACGAGTTCACGCCGCTTGTCGAGCCGCTCAGCATCGACGAAGCGTTTCTCGACGTGGCAGGCTCGACCAGGCTGTTTGGTACGCCCGCCGAGATCGCGAGGCAGCTGCGTGAACGGATTCGCAGCGAGTTGGGGCTGCCCGCATCTGTGGGGCTTGCGGGCACCAAGTTCATCGCGAAACTCGCGTCGCAGCGCGCCAAACCAGATGGGGTGCTCGAGATTGCGCCCGCGCGTACGCTCGAGTTCTTGCATCCGCTGCCCGTTTCGGCCATGTGGGGTGTGGGCCAGGCCACGGCGCGCTCCCTCACCGCGCGCGCCATTCACACGGTCGCCGACCTCGCAAACGAGCCCATCGACTCACTGCGCCGCATCGTGGGGGCGGCGAGCGCCGAGAAATTGCACGAGCTCGCGCACGGCCGTGACTTGCGCGGTGTTGAGACCGAGCGTACCGAGAAGAGTATTGGGCACGAAGAAACGTTTGAGTTCGATGAGCCCGACGGCGAGGTGCTGCGGCGTGAACTGTTGCGGCTGTCTACGCGTGTGGGGGAGCGGCTGCGTGCGCGGGGCATGACCACCCGCACCGTCGCGATCAAGCTGCGGTGGTCGAGCTTCGAAACAATCACCAGGTCGCGCACACTATCGGAGCCCACGAGCGCGTCGCAGCGCATCTATCTCACCGCCCGCGAGCTCTTTGAAGAGGCGTGGAGCGAAGGGCGTCGGGTGCGCCTGATCGGGGTGCGGGCCGAACAGCTGGGAGAAGCGAGCGACGGATTCGCTGGGTTGTGGGACGACGACGAGGACTTGAACGCCGTCGATCAGGCTGTCGACTCGGTGCGCGAGAAGTTTGGCGCGGCGGGTCTCGCACCGGCCAGCCTGTTGAAGGGGCGGGGCACACCTGTGGACCCGCGATCGCTGCAGCCACCGCGGTAGGCGCGGTAGGCGAGGTAGTTGCGGTAGATCTCCTGCGCGAGCGCTGCTCAGGGGGTGTGAGCCTCAGGAGCTGGCGGCATGATGAGCACGGGGCACTCGGCCGTGTAGATGAGCCGGTGTGCGAGCACGGGGGACTTCATGCTCGCGCGGGTGCGCGGGGCGTCGAGTACGAGTAGTTCAGCGTGAGCGGCCTCGGCGAGCAGTACGGTGCTCGGCGCACCCTGCACCACCTTGCACGTGACGGCCTCGTCAGGGCCGAGCACCGCGGTCACACGGCTGCGCAGCGTGCGTTGGGCACTCGCGAGCGCCGCCTCGATGTCACGCGACACCCCCGGCGGTTTGCCGCCCGGGGCTGCCGGGGGAATCGGGGCGCGCCACGCCTGCACCGCGAGCAGGCCAGCGCCGCGCTGCCGCGCTTCGGTGGCCGCGGCGCGCAGGGCCTGCGGGGAGCCGCTTGAGGCGCTCACTCCCACGACTACAGAGGTCATGCTGGGTCTCCTTCTTGATCTTGTTGCCCGCGATCACCCGGCGCCTTCGACAACGGGTCGGTGATGCTCTCGAGTGACTGTCTCTCGGCATTCACCCCAAAGATCAGCGCGATCACACCGCCCGCGATCATGATCCCCGCGCCGAGGTAATAGCCGGCCGCGAGCGGCCCACGGTCAGAACCGTCACCGATCATGGCACCGTAGAGGGTGGGCGCGATGGATCCGGCAATCTGACCGACCGCGAAGAAGTACGAGATCGCTTGCCCGCGCAGTTCGAGCGGGAAGATCTCGCTCACGGTCAGATAGGCGCTGGAGGCTCCCGCCGAAGCGAAGAAGAACGAGACGCACCAGAACACGGTCTGGGTCGTGGCGTTCAGCACATCGGCCTGAAACAGCGCGGCCGAGACCGCGAGCACACCGCCCGCGAGCGCGTACGTGCCGAAGATCATCTTGCGTCGTCCCAGCGTGTCAAACAGCGGCCCCAGCACGAGCGGGCCCGCAAGGTTTCCGATCGCAAACGGAAAGAAGTAGAACGCGATGTTGGCGGGTGAGATGTCATAGAACTTTTGCAACACGAGCGCATACGTGAAGAAGATCGCGTTGTAGAGAAACGACTGCGAGATCATCATGCTGAGGCCCAAGAACGTGCGGCGCGGGTAGGTGCGCAAGAACGTGTGGGCGACCTGGCGAAACGGCACGTTCTTGAGCGGCACGACATCGAGCGCGAGGTTCTCGTCGACGTCGGCGAGCTTGTGACCTGCCGCCTTGATGTCATCCTCGATCTTGGTGACGGTCGCTTCGGCCTGCTCCTCGTGACCGTGGGTCATGAGCCAGCGTGGGCTCTCGGGAATGTGGCGTCGCAGGTAGATGATGATCAGCCCGAGAAATGGGCCGATGAAGAAGCCGATACGCCAGCCCCAGGCGTTCGCAAAATCTTTGTCTGCCAGGAGGAAGAGGTTTGCGAACGCACCGATTGCGGCGCCCGCCCAGTACGTACCGTTGACGGCAATGTCGACGCGGCCGCGATAGTGTGATGGGATCAGCTCGTCGATGGCTGAGTTGATGGCGGTGTACTCGCCGCCGATGCCGAGGCCCGCGACGAAACGAAAGATCCACAGAAACCACATGGCGGGTGACAGGCCCGCGATACCGCTACCGATGAGGTAGATGGCGAGCGTCAGAATGAAGAGCCGCCGCCGGCCGAGTCTGTCAGACAGACGGCCGAAGAACAGCGCGCCGACAACCTGACCGATCAGGTAGATCGTGCCGGTGAACCCGACCTGCGCCGAGTTCATCTGTAGGTCGTGCGCGTACCCGGCGGTGGCGACGATCTGAATCTCGAGGCCGTCAAGAATCCACGAGGTGCCCAAACCCACGACAATTGACCAGTGAAACGCCGTCCACGGCAGCCGGTCCATACGGGCGGCGACGAGGCTGCGCACTGGCCCAGCAGGTTTCGCCTGCTCGGTGGCGCTCATCATGCCCTCCTTTGCCGGATCAGCGCGCGGGCGCCAGCCGACACCGCGCCCACCGCGCAGCACGCGGCGGCCCCTGCAGCAGCGATCGCCGCGAGTAGACCGTGGTGTTGCGACGCCCACAGCTGCGAGCTGCGGCCGCGCGAGCGGGTGTCAAAGCTGCCGTGTGCGCCGTAGTCGCGCCCGCCCTCGCCGTCAGCGGGATCCCACAGATTGGTGGGTCGGTTTGCGCTCTCGGGGCGCTCGATCTGTTGCGACGCATAGCCGGTACGCGCGAGAAAACGGTCGAGCAGGCCGGGTGCGACAGCGTTGGCCGCGAGCGTGAGCGCGGTGCTGCCGCCCACCCAGTACTCCCGGCGCCCGGGGTGATCGGCGGCGTACACGACGGCACGCGCCGCTACCTCGGGCTGATAGATCGGCGGCACGGGCTGCGCCGGTTTGGGCATGCGGTTAATCACCCAATCAAACTGGGGTGTGTTGACCGCCGGCATTTGCGGCATCGTCACGCGCACCCGGCTTTTGCGGTGCAGCAGCTCACACCTGAGGGCTTCGTGAAACCCCTGAATCGCGTGCTTTGACCCGCAGTAGGCGGTCTGCAATGGGATCCCACGGTAGGCGAGCGCCGAACCCACCTGCACGACCGTGCCGTGGTCTCGCGGCAGCATGCGGTGCAGCGCCGCCATCGTCGCGTACACATAACCGAGGTAATTCACCTCGGTGACGCGCTTAAACTCGGCCGCGCTCATATTCGTAAACTCGGCAAACACCGACGTGAACGCGACGTTCACCCACACATCGATCGGGCCAAACGCTTCTTCAACTGTTGTGGCGGCTTCGTCTAGCTGCTCGGCGCTGGCAACATCGACCGGCACGACAAGCGCGGTACCGCCCGCGCCCTCGACATCGCGTGCGGCCGCCCGCAGGCCCGTCTCGCCACGCGCTAAGAGCGCCACCTTCGCACCTCGGGCACCAAACGCCTGCGCGGTCGCGCGCCCGATCCCCGCGCTCGCTCCGGTGACTACGACAACCTGGTCGGTGGGTGACGGGTCAGCGGAAGAAACGGTGATGCGACTCATGATGGGCCTCCTCGGGTCCCACTATGCGCGCCTCATACTCAGCCGCAAGGGGGTTGCATTCTCACGCAAAGTGTTCGACCCTCGGGGCGAATGCGGTCACAAAACGCGCGGGTGAGAGGGCGAACATGACGAAGTCGGCAACGAAACAGGCGAAACAGGCATTGACTCGGGCGCAGAAACAGGCCAAGCATGCGCGCCGGGCGCTCGCCGCAGAGACGGCGCGCGGCACCCGTGGCGCCGCGCACAGCATCGATGAAGCAGTGCAGGGCATCGATCGGCTGGTGCGCAATGTGCGCACGGGCCGGTTCGAGCGCAGCCTGGCGGCGCTGACGGCGGCGGGCGCGGTCGTCACGGCGGCCGAGATCTTCTTTGAGCACGACAAAGCCAGTTTTGGTAACCGGTGGATGTGGGCGCCCGTCATTCTTGGCCCGGTCGGGGCAGCGGCGGGCATCGCGGGCGTCTGCAGCAAACGCGCCGCAAAAACTGTGCTGCCCATCGCATCTGCCGCGATCGTCGCAAACGGCGTGCAGGGGCTGTGGCTGCACGGCCGAGGCATCGGGCAAAAGCCCGGCGGCTGGCGCAACTTTCGCTACAACATGGAGATGGGGCCGCCCCTCATGGCACCCCTGCTCGTCACGCTCGTGGGCGGCATGGGGCTGCTCGCCGCCCTGCTGCGGCGAGAGAAGTGAGCGCGGCCGCATGCCTGCGAAACGTCTCGAATCGTCGCTGCCTCTTGACCCGGATCATGGGGGTGCGCGGTTTCCTGGCTTCGATGTGCTGGGGCAAGCGCAGCACTGGGACGAAGCTACCCGCAAGGTCGTGGAGGGGCGGCTCGAACACTCGCCCGAGCTGCAATTTTTTAGCGCGGCCGAGGGGGCTGCGGCGGCGGCGCTGTGCGACCAGCTGCTCGGCCAGCGCGCAGCGCCGCGCGTACCCGTTGCGCAGATGATCGATGAGCGGCTCGCGGCGGGGAGCACTGACGGCTGGCACTATAACGACCTAGCGCCCGACGATGCAGCGTGGAGACGGTCGCTCGCTGCCCTCGACACCGACGCCGTGGCGGCGTATAGTGCACCGTTCGCCGAGTGCGGGTGGGGGGAGCAGCATGAACTATTGCGCCGTGTGCAGGCGCTCGGTGCGGGCGTGTGGCACACGATGGTCGCGGCGCACGTGTGGAGCCTGTGGAGCCGCTACGCCTGCACCGCGTTCTATGCGCACCCGTGGGCGTGGAACGAGATCGGCTTCGCGGGCCCCGCCTACCCGCGCGGCTACAAGAATCTGGGCGTCGACAGGCTCGAGCCCTTCGAAGTGCGCGACGCGCGCCCCGGCGATGATCCGGTTGCAGAGCCGGAACCGCCGGAGCCGCCGGAGCCGCCGGAGTCGGAAGAAGCGGAGGGCAAGCGATGAACGCGGTGCGGCAGCGCAACGAGTCGGCCTGGCTGCTCACGCGCGATGGTGCGCGCGTCGAACCCGCCCTGCGCGCTCAGATGCGACAGTTCGCAGACAGTGAAGAGATCGATCTCGTGATCGTGGGTTGCGGCGCGGGCGGGTCGACGCTGCTGCAGCGCACCGCGCGGGCGGGGCTGAAGGTCGCAGCGCTCGAGGCGGGGCCCTTCTGGGAACCCGAGAGTGACTGGGTGAGTGATGAAGCCGGGTCGCACGGCCTGTACTGGACGCAGCCGCGCGAGATCGGCGGGGGCGATCCGGTGCCGCTGGGCGCAAACAATTCGGGCCGCGGGGTCGGTGGGTCGATGGTGCACTATGCCGGGTACACGCCGAGGTTTCATCCCAGCGACTTTCGCACGCGCACCGAAGACGGTGTGGGTGCCGACTGGCCGATCGACTATGCGGCGCTCAAACCGTACTACGAGCAGATCGAGGGTGAGCTGCCGGTGTCGGGCGAAGCGTGGCCGTGGGGCGACCCGCACACGTACCCGTATAGCCCGCACCCCGTCTCGGGTAACGGTGAGATTTTTCAGCGGGGGGCGCTCGCGTGCGGCATCACCGCCAAGGTGGGGCCCGTGGCGATCACGAGCGGCCGATTTGGCAACCGCCCGCACTGCATTTATCGCGGGTTCTGCCTGCAGGGGTGCAAGGTGAACGCGAAGGCGTCGCCGCTCATCACGCATGTACCTGATGCGCTCGCGCACGGCGGCGAAGTGCGGCCAGATTCGATGGTCACCGAGGTCGCGATCGACCAGCGCACCGGGCGCGCGACGGGCGTGCACTACGTGCGGGGCGGCGTGCCCAGGTTTCAGCGGGCCCGCGCAGTCGCGGTGGCGGGGTACTCGATCGAAACGCCCCGGCTGCTACTCAACTCGACGTCTGCACGGTTTCGTGACGGCCTGTGCAACGACTACGACCAGGTGGGGCGCTACCTGATGGTGCAGGGGGCACCGCAAACCGCTGGCCGCTTCGACGAAGAGGTGCGCATGTGGAAGGGGCCGCCGCCCGAGGTGAGCAGCGAAGACTTCTACGAAACCGACCCGGCTGCCCCCTATAAGCGCGGGTTCTCGGTGCAGACGGTATCGCCGCTGCCGATCACGTGGGCAGAGCATGTGATGGCGCAGGGGTATTGGGGTGCAGACCTACGCAACTACATGAGCGACTATGTGCACTGGGCGTGCCTCGGTGCGCTGTGCGAGTTCTTGCCGCAGCCGGGTAACCGGGTCACGCTGGCAGACGAGACCGACCAGTACGGGCTGCCGATCGCGCGCTTTGACTACACGCAGTGTGACAACGACCGGGCGCTGCTGCAGGCTGCGACGCGCGTGATGGAGCGCATTTTGCGGGCCGCGGGAGCCGACGAGGTCATCACGATCGAGCGTGCCGCACACCTGGTCGGCGGTGCACGCATGGCCGCGACCGAACAAGAAGGGGTCGTCGACGCCGACTGCCGCAGCTTTGCGGTGCCGAACCTGTGGATTGTGGACGGCAGTGTGCTGCCCACTCAGGGCAGCGCGAACCCGGCGCTCACCATCATGGCGCTGGCGGCGCGCGCTGCCGACCGGCTGGTGGGCAGTGCCCGGCACGGTGACTGAACACGATTGGAAGGAGTAACACGATGACTACGGTGAGCGAGTTTGTGATCCGGCGCGTGAAGGAGTGGGGCGTGAGCCGCGTGTTCGCGTTCCCAGGAGACGGCATCGGCGAGTTCGACGGAGCCCTCGGCGACGCGCAGCGTGCCGGGGAGGGGCTCGAATACGTGCGCCCCACGCACGAAGAGATTTGTGCGCTGATGGCGACCGCGCACGCCAAATTCACGGGCGAGGTGGGCGTGTGTATTGCGACGTCGAGCCCCGGCGCGTTTCATATGCTGAACGGGCTGTATGACGCGCAGATGGACAACCAGCCGGTCGTCGCCATTATTGGGCAGCAGGGCCTCAACGCGCTGGGCACATTCACGCAGCAAGAGAGCAACCTCGAGCGGGTGCTCGCCGACGTCGCGGTGTACGTGCAGACGATCGTTTCGCCCGCGCAGGCGCAAGCCGTCGTCGACACGGCGTTTCGCACCGCCCGCGCGCGGCTCGGGCCCGCCGTGGTGATCTTGCCGCACGACGTGCAGGGCATGCCGTTCACCGAGCTTGCGCCCGAAAACTGGGTGTCGCGTTCGAGCGCGGTCGCCCCCAGCTTAAGGTTCACGCCACCCACGGCAGACATTGAGGCGGCCGCGGCGCTCATCAACGCGGGGCACAAAGTGACCTTTCTCGTGGGGCACGGCGCAAAGGGGGCCACCGACGAGGTGCTCAAAGCTGCTGAGCTGTGCGGGGCGGGTATCATCACGACCCTGCGCGCCAAACAGGTGGTGCCGTCTGACGTGCCGTTTCACACGCAGCAGCTGGGGCTACTCGGGTCGCTGCCGAGCCTGCACCAAATGAACGACTGCGACACGCTTGTGCTGCTCGGCACGAACTACCCGTACGGGCAGTTTTTGCCCAAGAGCGGCCAGGCGCGCGCCGTGCAGGTCGACCTGAAGCCCGAGCACACGGGCCTGCGCTATCCGACAGAAATTAACCTGTGGGGCGACGTGCGCGCTACCCTGCAGGCCCTCATACCGCACCTCACACAGCAGACCGACCGGTCGTGGCAGACGACCGTCGCAGACGAGATGACGGAGTGGGAAGAAGAAATGCGGGCGCAGGCGATGCTGAGCTACGAAGACGGCGTCAACCCCAGGCGGGTGTACCACGAGCTCAACACGCGACTGCCGCCTCGCGCGATCGTCACCGCAGACGCGGGCACGACCGCCGACTGGTACGGCCACCACATCAGGTTGCGCGAGGGCATGCAGGGTGATCTGTCTGGGCGGCTCGCGAGCATGCTCGCGGCGATGCCATACGCGGTGGCCGCCAAGTTCGCGTTCCCTGAGCGCTGCGTCGTGTGCACCATCGGCGACGGCGCGTTTCAGATGCTCGGCATGAACGAACTCATCACGGTGAAGAAGTATCTGCAGCAGTGGGAGAACCCGCAGCTCATCATCATGGTGCTGCACAACAACGACCTGTCGCAGGTGTCGTGGGAGATGCGCACAGAAGACGCGAACCCGGTCTGGTCGACCTCTCAAGACGTCGAGTCGGTCGACTACGCCGGCTGGGCCGAACTGCTCGGCTTCGCCGGGATCAGGGTCACCCGCGATGACCAGGTCGCCGCCGCCTGGGACGCGGCGTTCGCGCACCGCGGCGTCACCCTCATCGACGCCCACACGAGCAAGAACGTGCCCCCGCTGCCGCCGCACATCACGTTCGAGTTCGCCAAGAACACCGGGCTCGCGCTCGTGAAGGGCGACCCCGACACGGCAGAAGTCGTGAAGGACACCGCGAAGGCGCTCTTCTCAGAGGGCGTCGAGCGCGTGAAGGACACAGTCAAGGACACGCTGCACCTGGGGCACGCGCGCGGTGAGCGGGGCCAGGGCGGCAAGCAAGATGATCCGGATCATGCCGGCCCGGATCGCGGCCCGGAGCGGTGACATGGATGCCCCCAAGATCACGCAGCTCGATGCGAGGGTGTACACAGTGCCTACCGCGGGCCCCGAGGCCGACGGCACGATAGCGTGGAACGCCACCACGATGGTGATCGTGCAGGCGCACGCGAGCGGCCTCGTCGGCACCGGGTGGACCTACGGCGCGGCAGAATGCGGGGCAGTCGTGCAGAGCACGCTCGCCCCCATCGTCGTCGGCCACAGCGCACTCGACGTGGGCGGCCGGTTTCTCGACATGGTGCGCGCCGTACGCAATGCGGGCAGGCAGGGCCTCATCGGGTACGCCATCTCGGCCGTCGACGTCGCCCTCTGGGACCTCAAAGCGCGCCTGCTCAGTGTGCCCCTGCACCACCTACTCGGAGCCGTGCGCGACACCGTGCCCGTGTACGGCAGCGGCGGCTTCACCACCTACTCAGACAGGCAGCTCGCGGGGCAACTCGAAGGGTGGGTACACGAGCAGGGTATGTCACGAGTCAAGATGAAGATCGGCGAGTCACGCGGCAGCGAAACCGGCCGCGACCTCGCCCGCATGCGGCAGGCCCGCGAGGTGATCGGCCCGCACACCGAACTGTACGTGGACGCCAACGGAGCCTACACGCGTAAAGAGGCGATCCGTGTCGCCCGCGCCGCCTCCGACTTGAACGTCACCTGGTTCGAAGAGCCCGTATCGTCAGACGACCTCGACGGGCTACGCCAGGTACGCGACTCGATCGACGCCGACGTCACGGCGGGGGAGTACGGCTTCGACCTGCCTTACTTTCAACGCATGTGCGCGGCGCAAGCCGTCGACTGCCTGCAAATCGATGCCACCAGGTGTGGCGGCATCACCGAATGGCTGCGCGTCGCGGCGCTCGCCGCAGCGTACGGGCTTGATGTGTCTGCGCACTGCAGCCCACAGTTGCATGCGCACGTGGCGGCGGCCACCCCCAACCTGCGGCACATTGAGTGGTTTTACGATCACGCCCGCATTGAGGGCCGCTTCTTCGATGGCGTGCTCGACCCGGCGGGCGGTTCGTTGCGGCCTGGTGGTGACGCACCGGGCAGCGGGCTGACGCTACGGGCGCGCGATGCCGAGCGGTTTCGGGTGGGGTGAGGCGCCAGCGGTGCTACTCGCACACGAACACTTGCTCACGAACATAGAAAACAGGAGATAGCTCATGCCCAAGAATCAGACACCACAGCTGAAGGACCCCGAGCTGTATCCCGACTTGGCTCAAGTTAGTGTCCCCCAAAATATCGGCCATCACTCCCGCATAAGCGCAGCCACAACGGTCGCGT